>NZ_CP012373.2:2132658-2437324 GCF_001305575.3 Beggiatoa leptomitoformis | reverse complement strand
GGCGATTCATCCGCGATGAAAGTAGTTTCATCAATATCTGCATTTTCATCAGCTAACAATTCTGTTTCTGTTACGTCAGGCGATTCATCTGCAATGAAAGCGGTTTCATCAACGTCTGCATTTTCATCAGCTAATAATTCAGCTTCTGTTATGTCAGGCAATTCATCCGCAATGAAAGCGGTTTCATCAATGTCTGCATTTTCATCAGCTAACAATTCTGTTTCTGTTAAGTCAGGCGATTCATCAGCAATGAAAGCGGTTTCATCAATGTCTGCATTTTCATTGGCTAATAATTCAGCTTCTGTTACGTCAGGCGATTCATCCGCAATAAAAGCAGTTTCATCAATATCTGCATTTTCATCAGCTAATAATTCTGTTTCTGTTACGTCAGGCAATTCATCCGCAATGAAAGCAGTTTCATCAATGTCTGCATTTTCATCAGCTAATAATTCCGTTTCTGGTGATAATGTTATTAATTCATGTTCATCTGTAGCAGTTACTGTAACATCTGTTAAATCTTGAATATCTGTTGTGAAAAAAATCTCTTCTGGCAATGTTTGATTGCTTGCTTCTTCAGTCGCATTAAAATCTTGCGCGAGCAAGGTATTTAAGTAGTTAATTTGTTCTTCAGCTAATGGCACAGCCCATACTTGATCTTGTAATAACGTAATAAGTTTCTGTTGTGCTGTTTCATTTGTAGGTGCATAAAGATAATTAGACACCAGACGCGGCCAGCGTTCTATGACTTCGCACAATTGTTGTTGATGATCTTCATCAGTTTGCAGTTCTCGCAGACGTTGACAGGTCAGCTCACAAATGCGCCGTAAACCTGTTAAATTTGCTTGTGTTGCAACATGTTCAATATGCTCAACATAATCAATACATTGTTTTATTGCTGTGGGTGCATAACCATTCGTATGCCCATCAGCAAACGCGGCTAAGGCTTCATATAGAAGATAAGCGTCGTTAGCAACTTTGGCATGAAGATCGTCTAATGCAGATTGAAGTATGGCGGACATGGCTGGCTACCTGATGAACAGTGTGGCGTAGGCGTAGCACCTTGCGTCATTGGTGATAGGCGGGAATAACAGAACTAAACTCAAACATCCAGCATCGAGTTAGGAAGTCTGGGATAAAACAGGTTTTATCCCAGATAAATAACACGTTAGCTGGTTGGCAGTTTGAATACTCGAATGGACTCAATCAACTGTTTGGAGAAGTCCACCAAACGGTCTGTTTGAATCAACTGTTCTTCCAACTGTTTACCTGTTTCTTGTGTACTCATTTGAATGGTTTGGGCGCGTTCACGCAATTCGTTAGAAATTTGCGCTTGTTGCCGTGATGCCATGGCGATTTGTTCAACCACTTGCACAAGGTTAGAAATTGTATTCTGGGTTTCTTTCATCTGTTCCCCAGACCGTTCTGCAAGGCGTGACCCTTCAATCACCTGTTGAATGGTTTTATCCATCGTGGCAATCGTATCGTTGGTTTCTAACTGAATATTTTTCACCAACGCGGAGATTTGGGAGGTTGCGTTCCGTGAGCTTTCAGCGAGTCGTTGCACTTCGTCCGCAACGACGGAGAAGCCGCGACCTGCTTCCCCTGCTGCGGCTGCTTGCATGGATGCGTTTAACGCAAGCACGTGTGTCCGTTCTGCGATGTTGTTGATGATGTCAACGATGGAGCTAATTTCTTGCGAACGTTCACCCAAGCGTTTAATCCGTTTTTCTGTTTCATGGATGGTTTCACGAATTTCCGCCATCCCGTCCACGGTGCTGGTTACGGTTGCCAACGCGGTTTGTGTAGAGCGTGTTGCTTGGGTTGCGATTTCGTTACATGATTGCGCAACTTCTGCAATTTTGTTCATGGCTTCTGCCGCTGCGGCGAGTTCTGCCATGGTGGTATCCACCACTGCCCGTTCTGCTTCTGCCACTTTGGAGACGTTGCTTGCTTGCACCCGCACTTGTTGGGATGCGGTTTCTACTTCGTCAGTGATTCGGCGAACGTTGAGCAACACTTTACTGGTTTCAGTCGCCATCTGGTTGATAGCGTCAGCTAACGGACCTGTCACGTCTTCAGTCACAGGGACTTGAACGGTTAGATCTCTTTGTGAGAGTTGGAAGGAGGCTTTCAACAATTCAATGATTGAGTTGTTGAGCATTTCATTTTCTTTCTCAGCTTTAGCGAGTGCAGATAAGCGGTCATCCAGCAAACCGTTAAAGGCATTTGCCAGTGTTTCCAGTTCGTCCCCTGTGCGAATGTCTGCGCGTGCGGTGAAGTCCCCTTCGGCAACTTTAGACACGGTTTGTTCTAGTACGCCAATGGGTTTTGCAATTCGACCGAAAATTAAGAACCCTGCAAGTCCCCCGAACACTAGCGCGATAACGGCGATAGGGATAGAACCCGTTAAGATTTCGTCACGTAATGCAATCAAGCGTTCTAGTGATTCGGTTTCTGTGAGGTTGGAGAAGATAGCCCATTGTAAACCGGGTACGTTAATAGGTGCGTAGGCGGAGAGTACGAAGTCACCTTTGTAGTCGTCAAACATGTCAAATCCTGTTACGCCTGAAAAAGCCGCTCGCGTTCCGGGATTATCCACTTTTTGTAAACCGACTGAGGTATCTTTTAGTTCTATGTTGTTAATGGCTTCAGGGCTTGTGCCATATTGTTCAACCGATTGTAAATAACCTTCTTTATCTTCCACTAATGCCCGACTGTCATTTCGCATTGTGCCATCCGCAGACACAATAAAAGTTTCGCCAGAGCGTCCTGATTCATCTAACCGCCAAGCGCGGTCGTAGGTCATGATGTTGTTAATGCTGTCGATGGGGAGCTGGAAGATGAGAACACCGATTTTGAGGTTACCATCAAAAATAGGGGCTGCAATAAAGGCTGCTTGTGCATCGTAAGAGGGTAGATATTGAGCAAAGTCGATGATGGCAAATTGGTCGGGGGTTGTAGCCCGATTAGCTTGTTCAAAGACATTTGCAATCCCCGTTTTGGCAAAAGGACCATCTAGCAGGGAGGTGGAAAAATCAATGCCTTTTACAACGGAGTAAACAACGTTACCTGTATCTGAATCAACAAGGAAAATGTCATCAAATATGAAACGGTTCATGTACTCACGAATACCAGGATGATAAAGCTGGTGTAGTTGTGTGTAGGTTGAACCATCTTTTGCGGCAAATAGTTCTTCTTTCGTCCCTAATGGATTAGGATTATTGGCGATATAGAAATATTGCAACGCAATGCTATTGTCATTTAGTTGTTGAATCATTTCCTCCATTTTTGGCGTTTCATTAACGTTTAATGTGCCATATTCTTGGGCGAAATCATTTTCGTAATATCGTTTAACTGCATCACGATATTCGTTGATAGGTAAGGTTTGTGGAATAGGGGGCCCTTCATCTGCTTGTAAGCCCGCCTCGTATTGAAAGCGAGGAAATGCTTCTTTAAACCCGCGCATCGCATCTATGGTGGTACGGGAACCTGCATAAGACTGAATCTGGTTAATCACAAGATTAAAATATTCTTCTACTTGAGATTTTTTAGTATCTCGGATAGAGCTGATTTTTTCTTGTGCTGCATCCGTTAGGGCTTGTTGCCCTAAGTTTGAGGCAATATCACCCGTAAAGTATGCAGTGACCACCACAGATACCACCGCAAGGAACGCTGAGCCGAAGAACATTTTTTGCTTAAGCTTCAGTTTCATGTTGTTAGTCTCCGTAACGACGGGTATGGCGTGCTACCCAGCATGATTCGTATTAAGTGCATAGTAACCCTTTTTAGCACGTAGTTAAGCGGCAACCCTTCCCGCTAATGATTCAAAAAAACCTTGATGATCAAAGTTAAACCAAACCTCACCATTCTTTTCGTAACCATTGGTGGCAAAAGGTTTTAGTACAGCAGGTAGTGGAGGGAGGCTATCCAGTTTGTCACTGTTGACAAACGTGACATGTTGAGGAAGTTTATCAAGAATGATAGCTCCCGCAGTCTCACCTCGTCCTAAAATCAATAACATATTTTTTTTACTAACTCGATTTTCTAGTCCCAACAGTAAATTTAAATCAAAAATTGGAACGAGATTACCGCGAAGATTAATTAGCCCTAATAGCCAGCTTGCAGTGTTGGGTATAGGGCAAATTGAGGAGACTTCTATTAGTTCACTGGTCGCATTTTGTGCGATAAGTAAACCGATATTGCCTACATGGAATCCCAAACGTCGAAGAACTTCCAGTTGTCCTGTTATTTGTGTCGTTTCTTGTTGACGTGTTAGTGGACGATTGAGTGCTTCGCTTGGAGGTAACCATGTTGTTTTCATAGCTGTTTCTCGCTTAAATATTACCTTTAGGTGGTGCCACGAAGTCTTGTAACGCTTGACCATTGTAATGGAGGAGTGCGGGTGTACGTCCGGGGAAAGAAACCCATTCAGTATAGGATTCTGCTTCTTTTCCAATTAGGTCATGTCGTTGTATAAAGTAACGAATATGTCGCATGGCTCTGGTCATTGAACGTCGGTCGCGCATTGCCGAGAGGGCTTTTGTTGGGGTATCGTTGAGCAATACAGTTTGCATTTGTCTGTCGTATTCTTCACGCGATAGCCCTGCTAGTTGCGCTAATTTGTCCAGTGTGGGTCCGCGTCTATTCCCTTGTAGCCGTTCCATTGTTGTAAACCAAATAGCTAATAAGGCTTGTGCGAAACCTGGTTGTTTAATTAGTTTTTCACGGCGAATGACGATAAGGTCAAGGATTTCATTGGAAATTTGACGGCTATCGAAGAGTACATTGGCTTGTTGGGCGCGGACTAGACGTTCAACATTAGGGTTGCTGGTAACAATGCCATAAACCTCACCATTTAATAGGGCGTTAGGCAGGTTAGCTTCGGCCATGTTTGAGAGTTTGACATCGTTAAAATCAATTTGGTATCTAACAAGGTAACGGTCTAACAGGTAGTGACGTGAGGAGAATTCTACAAACCCAATGGTTTTTCCACGTATGTTTGTGTTGGCATTCGCGGGCAGGAGAATAGCATCATTGCCGTTACTAGCACTCATGATGAGGACAACATCGGATTCTACATCTTCTTTTACCAATTTTGCGATAGCATCTATATTTGTAATAGCAACGGCATCGACTGTGCCACTGATATATTGTTCAATCGTATCCGCATAGTCGCTGGTGACGAAGTTAATATTGACGCGATATTTATCTTGATATGTTGTGTAGGTTTCTTCTTCTTTTGCCAAAAACCAAGGCATCCATGCAGTATAAGGTGCTGCCGCAAAGCTTAATTCTTCAATGGGTTGTTCTTCTGTTTTCGTTTTTGTCGTGTCTGTTGTGCTTGTCTTTGCGGCATTGGTTAAATTATTAATAAAATCACAAGCTGCCAGAGGCATTAAGAGGAGGAAAATCAGAAGGGTACGAGTGATTTGCATCAGTTGATAAGATGGCATTGTTCATCATTCCTCTATACACAGTTAATGAGTTGTTATCGTTGTCAACTGACTGATTAGAGTAGAGTAGCATCCCCTCGCAAATAGCATGATTTGGATAACAATCGCTTGCTGTAAATTACTGGGTGACTAGTCAGTCAACCTGACATGTTAAATTCTGGCTTGAGTGAGTGCTAGAATAGTAAAAAAAAACATAAATAACAAGTTATACCGCTATTCTAGCGCGTAACTTTAAGTATTATGTTTATTTATCTGATACTCAAAAGAAAATACACAACAGATTATAGTCTATTGTGTATTTTTTAATCAAAAGCCCATTATTTAAAATTATTGATTTGCTCGATAATTTGGTCTGGCGTATAGGGTTTTTGTACTAAGGATTTTCCCCCTTGCATTTCTGCCCACATACGGTCTGCTTTTTGTCCTTTACTGGTGACAAAAATAATGGGGATGTCTTTGGTGGATTCATCGTGAGTGATTTCTCGACATGCCTGATATCCATCCATTTGTTGCATAACCACGTCCATAAAAATTAAATCAGGCTTTTCAGATTTCGCCTTTTCAATGGCTTCCTGTCCAGAGGCTGCTGCAATAACTTGGTAGCCTGCATCAGCAACAATATTTTGAATATTCATGCGATCAACGGTAGAGTCGTCAACAACAAGAATTTTGTGAATAGGCATTTGTATAACTCCTCACTTAAATTAAAAGCCAGTTTCCCTTTATTAATGGGACAAGCATTATTAGATTCTCACGTCATTTGCTTTTATCGCATCAAAGTGGATTGTGTATTTTATTACCACTTTTGTGCTTATTGTACTACCTATTAACCACCCGCTTCTGCATTGGGTAGGAACTGTTTGATGACTTCTCTCAGTTTTGCTTGTTCTACAGGTTTGGTTAAATACACACTTGCACCAGCCATTGTGCCACGCAATTTATCAAACCGTGAGCCTTTCCCTGTCAACATGACAACGGGAGTATTTTTAGAAATTTTCTCTGATTTGATCACTTTACAAACTTTATAACCATCAATACCTGGTAGCATCAAATCCAAAAAAATAATGTCATAGACTTTTTGTTTAGCAAACTCTAAGGCTTCTTCTCCTGTCTCAGCAAAGTCAATTTCCATACCGTATAAGCCTAGTTGGATTTCCATTGATTTGCGGACAGGTAGGCTGTCATCAACAACCAATGCTTTAATCCCTGTGCGAGTTGTTTGTTGCGCACTGTGGGCAGCACCTTGTAATGCGGCACTGGTTGCTTCATCTAAGGGGGTATCACCACCAACAACTAATTCAGGTACAAACTTGTGTACATCAATCGTCACTTTGTCTAAAACTTCTAAAACTCTTTTTAGGGTCAAGGGACGGCGTAAATAGGTTTCTTGGGCAGGTTCAGGGGGTGTTGCTTTGGTCACTTTAACAATGGGAATATTGTTGTGATGAACGCTGAAACTTTTCCATTCACTTATTGCATTAGCACTATCCACATCAACCAGCAGAATTTCCGCACTTGCCCGTTCTGCCGAACTGACCATGACATATTTACGACTTCGAGTAGCGGCTAATTTAAAAATACTACCCAGTGTATTGACTTCATTAGGTGCTAAACCAAACACACCCACCTTAAACGTTTTATCCATAGTGATAGCTTCCTATAATATCTATCAGTCTATCTAGTATAGCGTGAGTTCGCTTGTATCCGTAAGAGGATACCACGCTGCAACACGCTCTTTTAAACTGAGTTGCAATTTGTTACATCATACAACAGCAGAGATCAAAGTTGACATCCTGTTCTGTTGGAATGGGTTTTTCGTTGACATCTGGTTGTTCAAAAAAACGTATTGTAAAGCGTTGTTTACCCCCACTAATTTCAACAAAACAGCTATGTTCTGGCGGTAAACTAACCCGCACAAGTTGATAATTCGCCTGATTGTCAAAAGCCGCTTGAAAATAACCTGTCATTGCAGTTTCTTGAGAGGTCTTCGCACTATTTCGTATCATGTAGAGGTCTAATTCAATCGCTTCACGAATTGACTCTAACGGAGCTAACCATTCGTTTATATCATGTAAGCGTTGTTTAGGATTTTTTTGTAACCAAAAATGATAAGCAGGAACATCAAAACGACATAATCCTCCCGCGATATTGCTACGTTGTTTAATCAAGTTAATTAGGGGTAATTGGCTAATTAATTGATTGGGAGGACCACTTAATGCACGTAATCTGTCTAATAGATGTTGTGCTTGTAATATTAACTGATTAACACGTTCAGCATCTGCATTAGGAATGCGTCGCCACCGTTCCAAACCCAATAAGTGATGTTCTAGGTCTTGAATTAAATCTTCACGTAAATCCAGTCTTTCCATCACATCTAGCACTTTTACAATATAATCAACAACAGTACGACTGTCCCAAGCAGAAGGACCTTTGATATGGTAATTCAACCCGCCAAAGAGGTATTCTAACCGCAACATATTTTTGATACGGTCATTCAGCGGCTGTTCGTAGGTGACTCTTTTTTTTGCGAAACTCATTGTTAATTAACTTTTTAGTAGAATTAAGTCAAGGTTTAGTGGAGATTTCACAAGCTAACTGCTGGTAGTAATGGTGAAAGCGCAAAACTTGTTCAATCAAATGTGTCGGTGACGTGTCATTGTGAATAACATCATCAGCTTGTGCAAGACGGGCTGAACGACTTGCCTGAGCAGCGAGTATTTGCGCAATTTCGTTTGCATTAAAACCATTTCGTGAGACTAATCGTTGATGTTGTAATGTGGTCGGACAATCTACCACTAAAACGCGATCAACATAATTAGTTTGTCTTGTTTCAACTAATAAAGGAATGCTAAAAACACAATAAGGGAAGGTCACCGCAGTTGCCTGCTTGTGCATTTCTGCCCGAATCAGTGGATGTAATATTGCTTCTAATTGTTTACGTTTACCTTTGTCTTGAAAGACGTATTGACGTAGTTTTTGACGATTTAAACTGCCATCCGTTTGTAACATCGCCTGTCCAAAAACCTCGGCAATTGTAATAACGGCGGTTTGCCCTGCCTGTGTTAAGGCATGTGCAATAACATCTGCATCGATAATGGGAACGCCCCATGTCGCAAAGTGCGTAGAAACGGTGGTTTTACCACTGGCTATGCCCCCTGTTAAGCCGATTGTTAACGTCTTACTCAACCAATACTTACTCCCATCATTGTTTGATACCAATGAATCAGCATATCTCCCCATAACAGGTGAATCCATCCTGCCATCGCAAGATAGGGTCCAAAGGAAATGGGGATGCTTTTATCCTGTCCACGTACCACAATCATTAAAATACCAAAGGTTGCACCAACTAGAGAAGATAATATGACGATAACAGGTAGGGCTTGCCATCCCATCCATGCACCAAGCATTGCAAGCAATTTAAAATCACCAGCCCCCATCCCTTCCTTGCCTGTTACTAATTTAAAGAGAATATAAACCGACCATAAACTCATATAACCCGCCATGACACCAATAATACTGTTATACAGTCCCACGGACGGATAAAAACCTAATAGATTTAATAAAACACCTAACCATAAAAAAGGCAGGGTAATATCATCAGGTAATAATTGATGGTCTATATCTATCATGCTCAAGGCGAGTAATGCCCATGTGAGAATGACAACGCCCAAAAGAGGTAAACCAAATCCAAGAAACGACCATGCTTGCCAAACCGTTATCATAGCAAGCAATGCACTAACCCCTTCAATAATCGGGTAGCGCGAAGAGATGGACGCATGACAGCCCGTACACTGTCCCCGTTGCCAAAGATAACTTAAAATAGGAATATTTTCTAAGGCAGTAATTTGATGTCCACAATGTGGACACCGTGAGGGCGGATAAGCGATATTAAAAACAGGTTCTGTAACAGAAGATGTTGGTTGCTGTAGAATCTCCTCACACTGCTTGCGCCAATCTCGCTCCATCATAACGGGTAAGCGATAAATAATAACATTTAAAAAGCTTCCCACAATTAAACCTAATATTCCAATAAGGAAAACAGCTAAAAGCGGATTTGTTGCAATATAAGCCAATGTTTCCATGCTGATTAGACGACCGACCCCATTTTGAAAATTGGTAAGTACATTGCCACGACCAAACCACCAATGACAATCCCTAAGAACGCCATAATCATGGGTTCTAATAAGCTACTCATTGCGTCAACCAATGCATCAACTTCTTCTTCGTAGAAATCGGCAACTTTACTAAGCATGGTTTCTAATGCACCCGATTCTTCACCAATTTGTACCATTTGTATCATCATATTTGGCCAAATTTTGCCTTGATTTCGCATACTGGTTGCAAGGGCTGTCCCTGTTGAAACATCATCTTTAATTTGCATAACTGCGTCAAAATAAACAATATTACCTGTTGCGCCTGCAACAGAGTCCATTGCTTCCACCATCGGTGTACCTGCTGCAAACATGGTTGCCATTGTTCGTGCAAAGCGCGCAACGGCTGATTTACCAATCAAATCACCAAAAATGGGCATTTTTAAAGACAGTCGCTGTAAAAAATGATCAAATGCTAGGATTCGTTTTTTTGCTTGGCTAAAGGCAATAACGCCTCCGATGGCTACCCCAAAGATAATGTACCAGTATGTGACGAATAAATTAGATAAATCCACTACAAATTGAGTCAGTGCGGGCAAATCAGCACCAAAGCCTTTAAATAAGTCAGCAAAGACGGGTACGACGAAAATCATCAAAATAGCGGTAATAATAAATGCAACCACTACGACTGCGATAGGATAAGTCAGTGCTTTTTTGATTTTTTTCTTAATACCTTCGGTTTTTTCTTTATACGTTGCAACCTTATCTAGTAACGATTCTAATGCCCCTGCTTGTTCCCCTGCTTCTACAAGGTTACAAAAGAGTGCATCAAATTCGTTGGGATGTTGCCGTAAGCCGTCGGCTAACGTGCCACCTGCTTCGACGGTTGTTTTAATTTCTAACAACATTTTTTGCATACGAGGATTTTCTTGCCCTTGCGCAACAATATCAAAGGCTTGAATTAAAGGCACACCTGCACCCATCATGGTGGTCAATTGGCGCGCGAATACGGCAATATCTGATGCCGTGATAGGTTTACCTCCCCCACCCCCGCCCAGTAAAGGCTTAGGCTTCTTACGTACTCGTGTGGGGTTTACGCCTTGCTTACGTAAAATGGCTTTTACCAAAATCTCACTGGTGCCTGTTTGTTCACCTTTGATTTTTTTACCTTGTTTGTCCTTACCTTCCCAAACAAAAATCTCGGTTTTAGGGGATTTAACCCCACCCTTATCAGCGGTTTTCTTTGCAATTTCTGCCATGGCACATTATTCCTTAAGAACTACGCGATTGATTTCTTCTAGGGAAGTCAATCCGTCTTTTACCTTTTTTAAACCAGATTGACGCAAGTCAGGGATGCCCTCTTTTTGCGCTTGGTCTGCTAAATCCACCGCATTTTTACCTTCCATAATCATACGGCGCATTGCATCTGAAATAGGCATTACTTGATAAATCCCGACCCGCCCTTTATAGCCAGAGTTGGTACATTTTTCACAACCATCAGGACGCGGACCATAAACTTTGAAGTTTGGATCATTGACTTCTTGTTCTTTAAATCCTTCTTCTAACAGTGCTTTTTTAGGAATATCTACTTCAACTTTACACGAACATAGACGGCGGCAGAGTCGTTGCGCCATCACTAGGTTGACTGAGGTAGCAATTGCGAATGGTGCAATTCCCATGTCAATCATACGGGTTAGCGTTTGGGGGGCATCATTGGTATGTAAAGTGGACATAACCATGTGTCCTGTGGATGCGGCTTTAATCGCAATCCCACCCGTTTCTAAATCCCGAATTTCTCCTACCAAAATAATATCAGGGTCTTGTCGTAAAAAGGCTTTTAGTGCTTTCGCGAAGCTCATACCCGTGCGCTCATCCACTTGAACTTGATTCACACCGGGTAAGTTAATTTCCACAGGGTCTTCTGCGGTGGAGATATTTACATCTTCTTTATTAAGAATATTCACCCCTGTATATAAGGATACGGTTTTACCGCTTCCTGTTGGTCCTGTAACCAGCACCATGCCATAAGGGTTTGATAAGGCTTGAAGGTATTGTTCTTTTTGTTCAGGTTCATAGCCTAGTTGGTCAATATTTAACTTTGCCGCTGAGGAGTCCAAAATACGCATAACGATTTTTTCGCCAAATAGCGTAGGGCAAGTGCTGACACGAAAATCCATAGATTTACTGGCTGAAATTTTGAGTTTGATACGTCCATCTTGTGGAACACGTCGTTCAGATACGTCAAGACGGGACATAACCTTAATACGTGCAGCCAGTTTACGGTTTAGCCCAACAGGGGGATTAGAAACCGAGCGAAGCATACCATCAACTCGAAAACGGACACGATAGAATTTTTCGTAGGGTTCAAAATGTAAGTCAGAAGCCCCTAATTTGATTGCGTCAAGTAACATTTTATTAACGAATTTAACAATAGGCGCGTCTTCTGAATCGCTTTTTTCCTCTTCTTTTACACCATTTTCGGCATCTTCATCAGCTAAGTCTAAATCACCTAACTCGCCATCTAGCTTCATGCCCGTATCAAAAAGCTCGGCGACTTTTTCCATGAGTTTTAAAATCTTATCTTCTTCTACCAAGATAGCTTCTGTATTCATCTTGGTTTGGAATTTAATCTCATCTAACGCAGGAAAATTCGTAGGATCAGACATCGCAACAAACAGACGATTACCCCGTTTAAACAAGGGTAATGCACGATGTTTTTTGAGTAACTTTTCATCAATCAGCTTAATAACATCAGGATTTAAATCAATATTTTCAATATCAACTAAGGGAACGCCTAGCTCTTCAGAAGCGGCATGTGCAACTTCTTTGCTGCCGAGTAGTTTTTTTTCAACAAGATACGCAACGAATGAGCTACGTGTTTTAATGGCTTCTTCAAAAGCCTGTTCTGCTACAGCTTCTGTAAGGAGGTTTTCGCTAACCAACTTACGCGCTAATCCAGTGAGAATGACTTTAGATTTGGTGACGGACATAGGCTTTAACCTGTGATTACTTTCTTGGAATACTAAGTTATATCAGTCCAACACGCCAACTTTTTTCGCAGGCGATAAGGACGTAAGTCATAATACGTGACGCATACCCACTCAAAGAATATCTGGACGGGTAGTACCAAACTTCTCCCTTATACTCCCTATTTATGGGGGGAAACCTTTATTTATCATTGTATCCCTCTCCATAATGTGGAAATGGTTAGGGAAAGGTGAAGCTCAGCCATTATCCTTACTACTTTAGTACTACCCTTGAACGCAGTATCTTATGCTACCCGCATGATTACCTACCGCCCTCATGCCTCGCAATAACTCAGCGCATTCCAATAAAGTTTTGTAATAACGTATGCCCATATTCGGTCAATATGGATTCGGGATGAAATTGTACCCCTTCTAAGGCATTGAGCGTTTTATGGCGCACGCCCATGATTTCATCAACTTGTCCATCAGGTGTTTCTGTCCACGCAGTCATTTCTAAACAATCGGGTAAACTGTGTTTTTCAATTACTAACGAGTGGTAGCGTGTTGCCTGATAAGGGGTTTTAAGCCCTTGAAAAACCCCAATCCCTTTATGATGAATCAGCGATGTCTTGCCGTGCATAATGGCTTTTGCGCGAATGATGTTGCCACCAAAGGCTTGCCCAATGCTTTGATGCCCTAGGCAAACACCTAATAATGGAATTTTACCCGCAAAGGTTTGAATCGCGGCAATAGAAATACCTGCTTCATTCGGGGTGCAAGGACCCGGTGAAACCACAATGTGTTGTGGTGCAAGTGCGGTAATGTCTTCTATTGTAATTTGGTCATTCCGAAAAACACGTACATCTGCACCCAGTTCACCAAAATATTGTACAAGATTGTAGGTGAAGGAATCATAATTGTCTATCATCAATAACATATAGCAACTCCTTAACCCTTTAGTTGAACTGGTAAACACCAGATGCTGCCATTGCAACCGCCTTAAACATCGCACGTCCTTTATTCATGGTTTCATTCCATTCGTTCTCAGGGACAGAATCGGCGACAATGCCTGCACCCACTTGAATATGTAAAATACCGTTTTTAATGACCGCTGTACGAATTGCTATAGCGGTATCCATATCGCCATGCCATGATAAATATCCCACAGCCCCCGCATAGACGCAGCGTTTCATGGGTTCAAGTTCATCGATGATTTCCATTGCACGCACTTTCGGCGCGCCACTTAAAGTTCCCGCAGGAAAGACAGCACGTAACACATCAATTGCATCCAATTCAGGTTTTAATTCTCCCGTCACGTTAGAAACGATGTGCATGACGTGTGAATAACGTTCTACAATCATCTTATCAGTAACACGCACGCTACCAACTTTTGCAACCCGTCCAACATCATTGCGACCTAAATCAATCAGCATTAGATGTTCAGCACATTCTTTAGGGTCAGCTAATAACTCTGCTTCTAAAGCTTTATCTTCCGCAACCGTTGCACCACGTGGACGTGTGCCAGCAATTGGGCGTACAGTGATTTCTCCCTGAGACAATCGTACTAAAATCTCAGGTGATGAACCAACAACATGAAAATCATCTAAATCCAGATAAAACATGTAGGGTGATGGGTTTAAATAACGCAATGCCCGATAAACATTTAAGGGTAAAACAGGACAAGGAATACTCATGCGTTGTGACAAGACAACTTGCATAATATCGCCATTGAGCGCGTAATTTTTAATTTGCTCAACTGCTTGTTTGTAGGCTTCCTTTCCAAATCCTGTTACGAAGTCACTCTCGCTAACGGTATAAGGCGGTGTGTTATCGACGAGGGTTGGGCGATTTTCGCGTAATTGCTGCACTAAATAATCTAAACGTTGTTCTGCCTGTGCCAATGCGTCAGGAAAATCGGTATTAGCATGAACGATTAAATACAGTTTATCCTGCAAGCTATCAAATACTAACACCTCATCAGAGACCATTAATAAAATATCGGGGGTTTGTAATGTATCAGGATGCTGTACATTTGCTAATCGTGGTTCAATATAACGGATAGTGTCATAACCAAAATAGCCAACCAATCCACCCACAAAGGGTAATGGATAAGATAATTCGGGTACTTTAAATCGTTGTTTAAACGCCGTAATCCATACTAATGGGTCACTCACTTGTAATCGTTCAACAACTGTCCCCTCTCGCCAGACCTCTATTGCTGTTCCCCAAACACGCACAATGACTTTTGCAGGCAAGCCGATAAATGAATAACGTCCCCATTTCTCACTACCATGAACTGATTCAAATAAGTAAGAATACGCCCCTTTAGCCAATTTTAAGTAAGCACTTAATGGCGTATCTAAATCAGCTAAGACTTCACGTAAGATGGGGATGCGGTTATAACCCGCTTGGACGAGTTCAGAATATTGCGCTGGGGTCATGCTAAATCCATTTAAGTCAAATGAAAGGAGAAAACAACGGCATAAATATTTCCAGATAAGGAAAAGGAAAGGGTAGGCATACAGCAAGCGAATTCTAACAGAGCTGCAGTGAATTTTCCGCCTAGATTATCGCAATTAAACACGACTTTCTTAACGAGAATAGCTTTCTTTACCTCAGATAGCTATCAAGACTACAAATAAAACTTACCCAACAACCAAAATGCTTAAGATTAATGGCATGGTTAATGCCGCAATAATTGTTTGAAAAGTAATAATATTCGCCATTAATGTTGCATCTCCTCCCATCTGTCTTGCCAAAATATAAGCCGATGTTGCTGTTGGTAAAGAACCATATAAAACGGCAATTGTACTGGTTTGTTTGTCTAATGCCATTAACTCACACAATCCCCAAACACACAGCGGATAAATGAGTAATTTAAGCAAAGTACTGACAAATAAACCACTAATATTATTCTTGAACGCGCCAAATCGCAGTCCAGCACCCGCTGCTAACAAACCAAATGGCAAGGAAGCCTTGCCTAAAATTCCTAACGTTTGTTGAATGGGTGTAGGCAATAGTAATCCAGAAATATTCAAGCTAATACCAATAACACATCCTAAGATTAATGGATTACGTAATAACGTTTTAAAAATAGCTAGCCAGTGCGTTGGTTCATGCGTTGCGTAATGCGCCAATACAGAGACACATAACACATTAGCCAGAGGAATCATACATGCCATTGCTAAGGCCGCGAGTGGAACACCCGCCCCTTGCAACAAAGCAGCGGCAACGGCAATACCAACATAAGAATTAAATCGTACACTTCCCTGAAAAACCGAGGTAAACCCTCGCCCATCAATGGGTAAAATTGTCCGACTTAACCACGTTAAAAAGGCAATAAATAACATACTACCCATGAGCGCAATCAACATTGGAATAATATTTAGCCCATGTAATTTTGCTGAAGATAACTCATTGATAAGTAAGCATGGAAATAAAATATAATACGTCACTTCTTCCATTGGTTGCCAAAAGGACTCATTAGGAAAACGAATATGCACTAATAAATATCCCAGCAAGATAACCAAAAAAATAGGGATTAACGCAAGACTCACTGTCAACATAATAGGAAACCGTTATGCAGTAACTGAAAAATAAGGGTGAGGATATTACCAAATTAACCACTTGGATGATTGTCAACGCAACAAATAATTCATTACTTACCCATCAGCATAAGATAAGAATAGGGTATATATCTTATTTTAAAGTCATTTTTACCAACTACACTTTATAAAACACTGCACTTTATGCTTAAGCAGTTTCGCCCAAAAATCAAATCATTATTTATCATTAAACTGAATTTATTGGTTTGGTATGGTTTCTGCCATTATAAAAAATAACATGCACTTGGTGGAAATAAAAATAAGCAGTTATCTTTTTCTAAAGAGGTCAAAAATGACTACGCGATACAAAATCTTACCTGTTTCACTTAGCATAATGCTCGCATTAAGTGCTTGTGCAGGAATGGAGAATTATGTTGGAAATTTGACAGGCACTGGCAACACGACAACAGATGATCAAACGCGCACACGGACAGAAGGAACATTACTGGGTGCAACTGTTGGGGCTTTGGCAGGTAATTTGATAGGTGACGACACTAAAAGCACTCTTATTGGCTCTGCAATTGGCGCAGGGGTTGGTTACATCGTTGCAGATGAAGTTGCAAAACGTAAACAAGCCTATAAAACACAAGAAGAACTGATTGAAGCAGAAAGCAAACGAACCGAAGCGGTAACGGCTGAGCTTAAACAGGTTAATACACAATTACAGGTAGAAATTGCTACTTATCGTAAACAGATTAGTACGTTAAAAAAACAGGTAGCGAAAGACACTAGCAAAAAATCGCTGTTGACTGCACAAAAAACGGTACTAGACAAACGGTATGCAGATTCACAACAGGCTTTAAAAGGGGTGAATAACGAATTACAAGTTACCGAGTCTTTATATGCAGATGCACAAGCAACACCTGATACAGCAAACGAGAAAAAGCTAACGGCTTGGAACAACAAAATCAGCTCTCTTAAACAAGAGAAAAGCAAGTTAGAGCAACAAACTAACCAATTACAAGCCATGAGTAGTGAAATAGCCGTGTAATTCGTTGACATGAAGGAAATTATCATGCAGAAAGTGTATGGAATACTGGTATTAAGTTTGTTTGTTAATGCCTGTGCTGTCAGTGATGATCCTGCACAAGGTGGTTTTTTTGGTGGTGTTTATGGTATTACATCTGGTGGTTATGACCGTAGAGTTGATGAGCGAGAGCAAAATTTAGCGGCTCTGAAAAATCTCAAAAATCAAAACGAGACCGAACAACAAGCATTAACCATAGAAAAAACAACTACTATAGAGCGTTTATCAGCACTACGTGAACAAAGCCAACAATTATCAACAGCGGTTTCACAACTAACCCGTCAAATCAACAGCACGCAGGCAAAAACAACCGCCCTACAACAGAAAAAACAGGCATTGGCAAAACAAGCACAACAATTACAAGGTAGTTTGAAAAAGCTACAACAAGCGAGCGCGGCGCAGCAAGTCACAAATAGCACATTACAAACTTATGAAAATGAAGAAAAACGCCTACGACAAGAAATTGCACAGTTGAAAGATGATTTATACTTGCTTAAATAAAGCCGAATAAATAATGTGGTTGAGACTATTGATAATATTAGGTATTCTATGGTTTTTACAACAATGGTTTTTTGTAACAGATGCACTGGTTGTGAAAACGAATATTTTGGCGGATTATCCTGTTGCATTCAGCACTAAGCTGACACTATCCCAAGCACCGATTCAGGATAATATTGAACCGCAACAAGCTTATACATTTCAACAATATCAAATTACGCCACTTGCGCGTTTTCAAGTAGAAGCGCGTGTATTGAGTCGAACAAACTACAGTTCTGGACGTGAGGCAGAATTATCGCCTGTAGATTTAGCCTTAGGATGGGCAGACATGTCTAATCCAGACGTATTAGCGCAAATTAGGATTCGACAATCAGGGCGTTTTTATTTTTGGTCTGTAGATTCTTTTCCGATTCCGCGTCAAGCCATAGAAACTAACAGTGCGAATATGCACTTAATTCCTGCAACAGAAACCGTCAAAAAAGCCCTTAGACAGATTGATGAAGGCGATACGGTGCGTTTACTGGGTTACTTAGTGAATATTGATGCAAGTGATGGATGGCGGTGGCATAGTTCTTTAACACGTAACGACACAGGCAATGGCGCGTGCGAACTTTTTCTAGTGGCTGCCGTTGAGCAAATTTAAGCGGGATTTACAAGCTTTAAGGGGAAGTAGTACTACCTTCCCCATTTTCTAAATAATATTATTTCTGGTTGTGCTAAAAAGAATTTTTTCCCTTATTACTGTAAATAGAGGGAATTTGTACCGTATTTGTAAACTAGATAATTATCAAAATTTCCCCTTTAGCACTACTTTATTTCTTACTTATTTCTTAGCAACATTAGGTAGGTTAGCATTTGCTACTTCCATACCTTTCTCTGCCCAAGAAGCTAATTCAGACTTTACATCAACCAAAATTTCAATGGTTTGACGTGCATTTTCCATTAGTTTTTCGTTCATTTCTGCAAACAAACGGGATTGAACGTTCACCATATCTTGCACGTTCTTCACTTCTCCCATGGCTTGCAGTTGTTTAGCACCACTTTCCATGTATAAATTAACCATTTCCATTTGACGTTGTGTCAAACGAGTCATGGCGGCGGTATTGATTTCGCCTAACTCTTTCATCGCATCCATTGCGGTTTTATTCATGTCAGTCCATTTCTTGAGCAATTCATTATCCATTAGTACGGTTCTCCAACAAGGGTAATTATTAAGAAAAGTAATGAAAGAATTTATGCCTTCGTTTAAAGACATCAAACTCAATATTGTGCAGTGCATTAAATATGACGCACTGCACAATAACGAAACTAAACACGCCTGTCAAGAGCTAATATGCGAACAAAACAAAAAATCAATTTTAAGAAAAACAAATTATTATACTGCTCCCGACAAGATAAAACTAACCCATGTGTAAACCACCATTAACAGAGATGTTAGCACCTGTAATGAAGGCAGACTTCTCATCGGCTAGGAATTGCACTGTCCAAGCAATTTCTTCAGGCTTGCCTAAACGACCAACGGGGATTTGGGCAACGATTTGGTTACGGATTTCTTCTTTAATTGACATAACCATTGCTGTACCAATATAACCGGGAGAAATGGTATTGACGGTAACGCCTTTGCTGGCAACTTCTTGAGCAATTGCCATTGTAAAGCCGTGCATACCTGCTTTAGCAGCAGAGTAGTTAGCTTGACCCGCTTGACCTTTTTGACCGTTGACAGAGGAAATATTAACAATACGTCCCCAACCCCGTTCAACCATTCCATCTAATACTTGTTTAGTAACGTTGAAAATACTACTCAGATTACTGTTAATTACTGCATCCCATTGAGATTTTTCCATTTTACGGAACATCTTATCACGGGTAATACCTGCATTATTGACTAATATATCAATAGGTGCGCCTGCTTTTTCTACGGCTTCTTTAACCATAGCAACGGCTTGGTCATAATCAGAAACATCCCCTTCAGCAATCAGGATATTGTCATACCCGTCTGCTTTTTGTTTAGCTTCCCATGCTGGACCGTCATCAATACCTTTTAACCAATTCGCAACAACAATATAACCTGCTGTGGATAATGTTCTGCAAATTTGTGTACCAATACCGCCTGTACCACCTGTAACTAAAGCGACTTTTTTTGTCATAAAACCTCCGCTAGCTGTGTTGTTTTAAAGTAAATCAGTCCGTTGTATTACTATGACTGACAATGGTGAAACAATAATGCGACTATAAGGTTTTTACTGTTATGCATGAAAATATTTAAACACATAAGGACATAACAGTGAGAATAATTAGGCTTTATTATCTTCGTCAACAGACGAATTTTTTTTATTATCTTTACCAATGTCAATGGATTTATTGGGTAAGGTCGCACGGAAAAAACTTTCTTGCATATCTTTCCATAACGTAATGTTTTGTTCAGCAATATCTGTCATGAAGGAAATGGGATTATACATTTTCGCCCGTGCATCTTCTTGTTGTTTGGAAAACAAGCCCAAGCTACGTTCAAAATAACTTGCCAAAATTCCTTGTAATGTATCGCCGTAAAAACGAATCAATTGTGCTAATACTTCACTACTGAAAATGGGCTCACCAGCCGCTTCTTGTTCGAGAATAATTTGTAACAAGATACTGCGCGTGATGTCTTCGCCAGTTTTTGCATCTTGAATATAAAATCTGACATTATCCCGCACGAGAGATTTTACGTCATCGAGCGTAATATAACTACTAATCGCCGTGTCATACAAACGACGGTTAGGGTATTTCTTTATGATGCGAGGGGAATTATCTGGTGCGTCCGTCATATTTAACTGCATAGCCATCTTCTCTAGTGAAACAAATTACCCAATCACGTGAAAAGCATACTGGATAGTTGCTACTTAAAAGGCAGGGTTTAAAAACCCTTAAGTAAACGATTTTTCGGGAAAAATTCAGTGGAATACTAGGCGTACTCCACCGAATGTTTACTTAGCGTTCTATTGCTAAGGCAACACCTTGACCACCACCAATACATAAGGTAGCCAAGCCTTTATGTGCGTCACGGCGTACCATTTCGTGTAATAAAGACACGAGTACCCGTGCGCCTGATGCACCAATCGGATGACCTAATGCAATTGCGCCACCGTTGACGTTGACTTTAGACATATCCCAACCCAAGTCGCGGTTGACAGAAATCGCTTGCGAAGCAAATGCTTCATTCGCTTCAATCAAATCTAAGTCACTGACTTGCCAGCCTGCTTTTTCTAAACATTTACGTGTTGAGGGAATAGGACCTGTTCCCATAATGCTTGGATCAACCCCCGCCGTAGCATAAGCAACAACGCGCGCCATAATGGGTAAACCTAATTCTTTCGCTTTACGCTCGCTCATTAATAAAATAGCGGCTGCACCGTCATTAATGCCAGAAGCGTTTGCAGCGGTTACTGTACCATCAGGTTTGAAAGCAGGACGTAATTTACCCAAGCTTTCTTTGGTTGAACCATGACGAGGGAATTCATCCACTTTAAAAACAACAGGGTCACCTTTCTTTTGTGGGATAACAACGGGAACAATTTGGCTGTCAAAATATCCTGCTTTTTGGGCAGCTTCAGCACGTTGTTGAGAAGTCGCAGCAAAACTATCTTGTTCATCACGGCTAATATTGAATTGTGCCGCAATATTTTCCGCCGTAATGCCCATGTGATAATTATTGAACGCATCCATCAAGCCATCGACTAGCATCGTATCGCTTAATGTCCAATCACCCATTTTTACCCCTTGACGGGATTTTGGTAAAACATGGGGAGACGCGCTCATATTTTCTTGACCGCCTGCAATGACAATATCAGCATCACCACAACGAATCGCTTGTGCTGCTAAATGGACAGAACGCAAACCACTACCGCAAACAATATTAATGGTCATAGCAGGGACTTCAACAGGTAAACCCGCTGCAATCGCAGTTTGACGGGCGGGATTTTGTCCTTGTCCGCCTGTTAATACTTGCCCTAAAATCACTTCACTGACTTGTTCAGGTTTTACGCCAGTCCGTTCCAATAAGGCTTTAATGACGATAGCACCCAATTTAGGTGCGGAAACATCAGCAATTGAACCGTTGAAATTACCAATAGCGGTACGGACAGCATCTACAATAACCACATTTTCCATGTTTGAGTTCTCTACGTTTGCTTATGTTATCAGATAAATAAAACTACCAAACGTCTTTAATTACAAGCTTTTTAAAGACATACTACTTATTATTATGATAATAATCGTTACAAATGCTAAAAAATTATTTACCAGTTAAGAATTAAAAAATCGAGTGTAACAAGCATTTATTAAGTATCAATGAAACAGTGTTCTACTACGAATTTATCATCGTATAGATATATATGGAGTATAACAGTTTTAACAAGGTATAAAAACCACGCAACAAACTACGTTTTCAATAAAAATAAGACTTTGTCTAAAGTAAGGGTGTAATCAAATGATATAACCTAAATAAAGTGCCACGATTCTGCGCAATAAATCCACGGGCTTTTTTACTTATCTCCTGACGTGCTTGAGGTGTTGTGAGCAAATAACAAATAGCCGTTGCAATCTCTTCGGGTGTTGTGAGTTGTTGAGCAATGTTTAATTGACATAATTTTTTACAAATATCTGCAAAATTAAAAACATATTCTCCAAAAATAATTGGCAGTCCTAATGCAGCAGGTTCTAAGGGATTATGCCCGCCAACAGGTACGAAACTACCGCCAACAACGCTTATATCTGCACAAGCATATAAAAGCAACAATTCTCCCATTGTATCACCTAAATAAATATCAGTTGTCAGATTGCCATGATTTTTTTGGCTACGACGACAAACACTAAATCCTTGTTGCTCACAATATTGTGCAACATTATTAAAGCGTTCTGGATGACGAGGGACTAAAATCAATAATACGTTGGGTAATGATGTGCGAACTTGCTTCAAAACGGTCAACAGTAAGGACTCTTCGCCTGCATGTGTACTAGCAGCAATCCAGATAGGACGCGCATCACCCCATTGAGCGCGGAGTAAATTCGCTTGTTCAGTTAATTGCTCAGGCAAATGCAAATCAAATTTAATGCTACCCGTGACTTGTAACTGCGTTGCGTTTGCCCCTAACCGCATGAATCGTTCAGCATCTTCTGTGGTTTGTGCCGCTATCAACGTAAGCCGTTGCACAACAGGGCAGATTAGTGCGCGAATATATTGATAACCTTTTGCAGAACGCGCAGATAAGCGTGCATTAACCAGTAAAACAGGGATTTTTCTTTGATAACAAGCTTCTAATGCATTTATCCACAACTCTGTTTCAATTAAAATTAATAAGCATGGACGACCAATACGCTGAAAAAAACGATATAGCGCGTCAGGTAAATCATAAGGTAAATAGAGATGGTAAACCGTGTTACCAAACGCATCTCGTACCCGTTGCGACCCTGTTGGTGTCATGGTTGTGACCAATAAAGGCAAATGAGGATAATCAACCTGTAATAACTTAATTAATGGAATAGCTGCCTGTACCTCGCCAAAAGAAACTGCATGAATCCATAGAATTTTTTCTTGCTTGGGGAGTGGATGAAAAAAACCAAATCGTTCTCCCCAACGTTGCCAATAAGCACGTGCATAAAACCCGCGCCATATTAGCCGTAAAAAGAGAAAAGGAATCAATAAATACAATAAACCCGTATAAAACAAACGCAATATGGAATAATTAAAATTTAACACAGGATTTTTATCGTCAATGAAAGTGATGAATTTACAAATTTAGTTACGTGTCATGCTCACACGAGACTAAATAACGATTTTTTGTTCTGAATTGGCAAATATTCGCCTGTTAGAATCAGAATTGCAACAGAGACGATTTGAGTTAAGCACTATTATATTCACAATAGTTGATTAACTTTCTATACAATTATCCAATACGGACATATTTAGTTTTTATGCGCGGCGAACATTGATTCCCTTTCTGTTGTTGTTCTTATCAACTTAATACTAACGAAAACATATTATTTCTGAAAAGCCTTTTGTTATAGCGACAATCTAATTTTTGAAATTTTAGTATTTTTTGCCATGATTTGAGCAAGAAAGCTATTTATGGTCATTGGGGGTTATTTAATCACTATGAGTACAGCGTCTTATCTATCTGAGGCAAAAACGGAAGATACCATTCGGTTTATGGATGATGAACCAAACGAACCTGTTGAAAGAACCGAATCATGGAAAGTGTTAGTCGTAGATGATGATAAATATATCCATCAAATTACACATATCGCACTGGATAAATTCATTTTTCGGCATAAATCACTCATTATTTTAAGTGCGTATTCTGCCAGCGAAGCGCGAGAAATACTAGCGAAAAACCATGATATTGCTGTCATTCTACTAGATGTGGTTATGGAAACTTCTGATGCAGGGCTTGTTTTGGTTGAATATATTCGTGAGGTTTGTGGCAATCATTTCGTCCAAATTGTTTTACGAACAGGACAACCGGGATATGCCCCTGAAAAAGATGTTATTAGTAAATATGAGATTAACTATTATGCGAATAAAACGGAATTAACCGCACAAAAACTATTTGCGGTGATGACCAGTAGTTTACGCTCTTACTGCAATATCATGACCTTAGAAGCATACAGGCAAAATTTAGAATTGATGGTGCAAGCACGTACTTGTGAATTACGGGAAAAAAACGAACAGCTAATGCAACTTAATCAAGAAAAAAATGAGTTTTTAAGCATAGCAGCCCATGATATTAAAAATCCCCTATCAAATATCAAAGTTTATGCGGAAGAAATTGAAACAGACTATGACAAGTTGTCAAAAATAGATGTTGTAAAATTTGCACGTTTGATTCAACACAGCTCATTGCAAATGTTTAATTTAGTAAAAGACTTATTAGACGTGAATCGAATAGAATCTGGTGTTATGTCCTTTACAATGCGAAAAATGGATTTATTGCCTTTAGTGCGGTCATTAGTTGCACAATACAAACGGCGAGCGGAAGAAAAAAACATTCAACTGGTATTAATTGCAGAAAACGCTTCCTACCTCATCCATGCGGATGAAATGCGGATTAATCAGATCTTAGAAAATTTAATTTCCAATGCAGTGAAATATTCTACGCATCACAAACAAGTAACGATACAATTGGATGCAGACGAGTATAAAGTTCGTTGCACTGTCGCGGATGAAGGTCCCGGACTGAGTCACGAAGATCAGCATAAATTATTTGGTAAATTTACCCGTTTAACACCCAGACCAACAGGAAATGAATACTCATCAGGGTTAGGTTTATTTATTGTAAAAAAATTGACTGAAGCACAATTAGGACGGGTATGGTGTAATAGTATTATCAATCAAGGTTCACAGTTTATTGTAGAATTCGCACTAGATACTAAACCCCTCTCATTCCGCTAACTGCTTCTTAGATTCAACGGGTAATATGCTTATTGCAATACCTTTATTCCCCTCCGAAAAAGCTACGTGTATATCCTAATATATGTCATCTCCCCGCCAGACCCCCTTTATTTTAAAAGATGTTGTTAAAGAAAATCATATTTTTAAAAGCCGTCTCATCATTGCATGGCTGTGCATGATGGTTGGTTTATCCCTGATTGTAACCCGCTTAGTTTTTCTACAAGTTATTAATCATGAACGTTATACAACACTATCAGAAAAAAACCGTTTAAAAATATTACCATTACCACCGACACGTGGTTTAATTTATGACCGTAATGGTGTTGTTTTAGCAGAAAATAGAACCTCTTACACACTAGAAGTCGTGCCTGAACAAGTGGAGGGTGAACTAGACGATATGCTACAACGGCTTGGTCAGGTTGTACGCATTGAACCTTCTGAAATTGAACGCTTTAAACGCCAATTAAAACTAAAACGCCGTTTTGATTCTATCCCCTTACGCTTCCGCCTAACTGAATTAGAAGTTGCAAAGTTTTCTGTACAACGTCATCGCTTTCAAGGGGTTGATATAACCGCTAATTTAAGTCGCTATTATCCACTGGGTAATACGGGTTCACATGTCATCGGCTATGTTGGACGCATCAGTGAACAAGAACTACAAAATATAGACCAATCCAATTATAGCGGTAGCGATTACATCGGCAAAACAGGCGTAGAAAAAACCTATGAAACAGAACTACACGGCAAAGTAGGCTTTCAACAAGTAGAAACGAATGTGACAGGGCGCGTTGTTCGTGTATTAGAGCGTACACCCCCCATACCAGGTAAAAACTTATACCTAAATATTGATATTAAGCTACAAACTTATGCAGAACAAGTGCTTGCAAATGAGCGAGGCGCGATTGTTGCCATTGAACCAGATAAAGGTGCTATTTTAGCCCTTGCCAGTATGCCGAATTTTGACCCTAATTTATTCGTGAATGGCATTGACACCAAAACCTACCATTCTTTGCTATACGCACCTGAACGCCCACTTTTTAACCGCGCATTACGTGGACAATATCCCCCCGGTTCAACCGTTAAAGCCTTTGTTGGGATAGCAGGCTTAGAATATGGTTTGCGGACAGAAAACAGCCGAACTTGGTGTCCGGGTTGGTATAGCCTGCCAGACTATTCACACCGTTATCGAGACTGGAAAAAAACAGGTCATGGATTTGTTAATCTTCGCCAAGCGATTGAACAATCTTGTGATGTCTATTTTTACTCATTGGCAAATGATTTAGGTATAGACCGATTGCACAACTTTATGACACGCTTTGGGTTTGGTAAACCGACAGGCATTGATATTGATGGTGAACTGGGGGGATTAATGCCCTCTCGTGAGTGGAAACGGGATGTCCGTAAAAGCGTTTGGTTTCCGGGAGAAACACTGATTGCAGGGATTGGACAAGGGTTTGTATTAGCAACCCCCTTACAATTAGCAGTTGCAACAGCAACCTTGAGTATGCACGGACAAATCCGTCAACCACGAGTCGTATTTACCGTAGATGATACGACAAGCAACGAAAGTGTTTTAGTACGTGCAGAACCCAAAAATGCAATTACCTTAAAATACGATGAATATTGGCAATTAGGCATTGCGGGCATGATGGATGTTGTGCATGGCAATCGGGGAACGGCTCGTAAAGTTGGTTTAGGGTCAGCCTATCACTTTGCGGGTAAAACAGGGACAGCTCAGGTAGTTGGTATTAAACAAGATGAAAAATATGATGCTAAACGACTAGAAAAACGTTTTCATGACCATGCTTTATTCATCGCATTTGCACCCATTGAAGAACCGCGTATTGCAGTTGCCGTTATTGTAGAAAATGGTGGAAGCGGCAGCGGAACGGCCGCACCTATTGCGAAAAAAGTGATGGATTACTACCTGCTAGGTTCTGCTCCCACCGAACCCACAGAAACACCAACCACAACAAGTATTGGTGGACGACGACAAGAATAATCAGTGCGCATAAATACGCACTGATATTATTAATTACGACTATTTCTCTGACTAATGCGGTGTGTTGATTAAAAAATCTTAATTAATACAACGCCCGCAATTAACAAAATAGCCCCTGCAATTCGTCCAGCAGATAAAGACGTTTCCACAAAACCGACTAACCCATAATGATCTAGTGTTAAAGAAGCTAACATTTGCCCTGTTACGGTTAAAGCAATCAACGTTGCCGAACCTAACTTGTGCGCTACAGTTACCGCAATCAACACATAAAAAGCACCTAACACGCCCCCAATCCACACCCAATAAGGGATATTCTTCAACGTCGTAAAAGTAGGAAGCTCTTGTCGTGTCAACAAATAATAAGCCAATAAAGCCAGCGTTCCTACTAAAAACGACATCAGCGCGGCCAGTGCAGGACTACCTAAATAACGCGATAATGTCGCATTAACCCCTGCTTGTAATGGTAAAGCCATACCACCAATAAGTGTTAAGAGTGCTAATAACCAATTCATAAAAATACCTACGTTAATTGCAAAATTATATAAAAGCCAAGAGATGCTTGAAGTTTACCTAGAAAAACCCTATATTCTCACTAGAGTTAAACAATAAAATAAACAAGTTAAAGCAATAACTGGAGCCTTAAACTGATGAATGAATCTCCTTATGTTGTCACGATTACGACACAAAATTTTGTTGAGGCAGTGATAGAAAAATCTAAAGAAGTACCCGTTTTAGTTGATTTTTGGGCAGAATGGTGTTCGCCCTGCAAAACCTTGATGCCAACCCTATACAAATTGGCAGATGCGTATCAAGGAAACTTCATTCTGGCAAAAATCAATATTGATGAACAGCCCGAACTCGCCACACAATATTCCGTTCGTAGTGTACCAACTTTAAAATTGTTTAAAAACAGTAATATTGTTGATGAATTATTAGGAGTACAACCTGAATCTGCCTTACGTACACTGATTGAACGCCATCGAGAACGCCCTGCGGATAGATTGCGTCAACAAGCCAATATCGCTTACAAACAGGGAAATATCAAAGCCGCTATTGAAATTCTACAAACGGCTCGAGCAGAAGAACCTGACTATTATCCACTACACCTAGACTTAGCCAATTATTTTATCAGCGATAAACAATTTGATGATGCTGAACGTGTCCTGCAAGCCTTACCCGTAAATATTCAAGCAGACCCCATTTTTAACCAATTATCTAATAAATTGAACTTTGCCAGAATCGCATTAACAGCACCTACTATAGACCATTTAGATACGCAAATAGCACAGCATCCTGATGATATACAAGCTTATTATCAACGTGGTGCTTATGCGGTTTTAATAGGGGAATATGAAAAAGCCTTAGCAGATTTTCTAGTTGTCATGCGCTTAAATCGTCGTTTTCAAGAAGATGCAGGACGTAAAGGCATACTGGCTGTTTTCAACTTATTAAATAATCAGGGCGATTTGGTGAGTCAATACCGTAGTAAAATGTCGGCATTACTCTATTAAAACGCGGCACATTGTGCGAACGCGCCCACACTGATACCCCCCATTTTTGACAAAATAATAATCGCGTATGTTATTTGTAAAATAAGCTAGTTAATCAGAGGATTGTTTGTGAACACCTTAATGTTAAGTTTCTCTGCCATGCTTCTCTATATTGCCACTGCGATGGCTCGCTTCTATGGCAAATTAGATAACAACACATACCTGTTTATCCCACAAAAAACGATGTTGATGGGGTTAGGTATTGTGGCTGTGATATTACATGCGTTGGTTTTGTATCAAAGCGTGGTGACACCAGAAGGTTTAAATTTAGGTGTTTTCAATGCAGCATCAATGGTGACATGGGTTATCGCCTTGTTATTATTGCTAACGTTATCGCGTGAACCTGTGGAAAATCTTATTTTTATCTTGTTTCCCTTGGCCGCCTTAAGCATTGCTTTAGATACTTATTTTCCCTCTGTACGCATTCTTGCAGTTGAATTGGGCGTTAAGTTTCATATTTTTTCAGCCATTGTTGCATACAGTTTTTTAAGCATTTCCGCGTTACAAGCTATTTTTATTGCTATTCAGGATTATCAATTACGCCATAAACATCCCGGTTGGGTAATACAAATTCTTCCACCACTCCAAATCATGGAAACGCTATTGTTTCAACTGATTGCACTGGGAATTTTTTGGCTTAGTTTGGGATTAATCAGTGGATTTTTATTTGTTGAAGACTTATTTGCACAACATCTGGTTCATAAAACCGTATTATCCCTGATTGCATGGGGATTTTTCGTTATTTTATTATGGGGACATTGGCAATATGGTTGGCGCGGACGCAAAGCAATTTATTGGACATTAAGCGGTTTTGTATTATTAATGCTGGCCTATTTCGGCAGTAAAATTGTTTTAGAATTGGTTTTGCAACGCTATTGAACGTAATATTTTAATAAAAAAAGTATTGTTTGATTAACAATAACTCAAGTTAAGATAACACCTTGCAAAACTTCCCCCCTGTGTGCATAGAGGGGAGTTTTATCTTTAAACCGTTGGTTTAGCACTTTTAAAATTTGTAAGCAGGGATAATAGCTTGATAATTAGCGTTTTTGTATCCATGTCAACAATAAAAAACCACTCCCAGCAATCCCCAATAATCCGCCCAATAATGACATGTTCCACAACAAAAAGGGTTGCAAGGCAAGAATCACACACCCCCCTAAAATCAAAGTACTACCTGTATTTAATAGAATTCTTTGTTCATGTTGTTGTCCCATGCTTTCCCGCAGTTGAGAAACTTCATTTATCAAGCGTTTAACTTGTTCACGCTCTGTTTGGCGTTGCATGATATTTTCATAAATTAACATAGGCATTTCTGGCATTTTTTCTGCCCAGAAAGGTAAATTTGCCTGTATGCCCTTTAAAAAAGCCCGCATTCCTACCCGCTCATCCATCCAACGTTCTAAATAAGGTTTTGCAGTTTTCCACAAATCGAGTTCAGGATAGAGTTCACGACCTAACCCCTCAATATTTAACAATGTTTTTTGTAGTAAAACCAGTTGTGGTTGTACTTCCATGTGAAAACGACGAGCAGTTTGAAATAAACGTAATAGCAACAAACCAAAAGAAATATCTTTGAGCGGACGGTCAAAAATGGGTTCGCAAACACTCCGAATTGCACCTTCAAACTCTTCTACTCGTGTTCCTTCAGGTACCCAACCAGAATGCACGTGTAATTCTGCAACGCGTCGATAATCACGGTTAAAAAAAGCGAGAAAATTAGCGGCGAGATAATGTTGGTCTTGACTGCTAAGTGTTCCCATAATGCCAAAATCTACCGCGATGTAATGCGGACGATTCGGATTACTGGTGTCAACAAATACGTTACCGGGGTGCATGTCAGCATGAAAAAAATTATCTCTAAAAACTTGGGTGAAGAAAATTTCTACCCCAGTTTCTGCCAGATATTTAAAATTTACGCCCAGTTGATGCATCGTCGCAATATCGCCAACAGGCAATCCACTAATGCGTTCCATGACCATTACATTGTTTTGGGTATAAGCCCATTCAATTTCAGGAATATAGAGTAAGTTAGATTGATGAAAATTGCGTCGTAATTGGGTGCAATTTGCGGCTTCTTGCATTAAATCCAGTTCGGAATATAGGTTTTTTTCAAATTCAGCAACCACTTCATGAGGACGTAATCGTCGTCCATCTATCCAATAATGATTGATAAGTCGGGCGATAAGATAAAGCAGGTCGACATCTCGACGAATACCTTTTTCTAAATTGGGACGGACAACTTTAACGACAACTTCACGTCCATTATGTAAACGGGCAGCATGAACTTGGGCAATGGATGCAGCAGCAATGGGTTCGGGATTAAAGCTTGCAAAAACTTCATTAATTGGGCGGTTATAGGCACGTTCTACAATGCGTTGTGCTTGTTCTCCATTAAAGGGCTTAACTTTATCTTGTAGTTGTGCGAGTTCTAGGGCAATGTCGTTAGGTAGTAAATCGCGACGAGTAGAAAGAATTTGTCCAAATTTGACAAAAATAGGGCCTAATTCTTCCATTGCTAAACGCAGGCGTGCGCCCCGAGATAGATTTTTTGTATGTAACCAAAAACCGGGGGAGAGGTAGAGCAAAATCCGAATGGGGCGCAAAATTTCGGTGGAGAGCAAAAGTTCATCTAAACCATAACGAACAATCACGCGATAAATTTTAATAAGATGAAATAGCTGAAAAAGATAACGCATTCAGTGTGTGCAACGTAGGCTAGGGGAGAGAAGATGTATTGGCTGTCAGTAATGCAATGCGTTGTTCTAAACGCGCAACATCATCGCGCAAGGTATCAACATGGGTTAAAAAGACTTGCATTTCTGCACCAGCGGGTAGAACTTTAAGCTCTTCTTGTAAATATTCGCCAAGATTTGTTTGTCCTGTTTGCCAACGGTCATTGGCATAATCTTGGGTTTGTTGTGCCATGCGTCCTAGTTGATGAGCAGGAATGTCGCCTACCCAATGAGCGAGTTTTTCTTCCCAATCTATGTGCAGTTGACGAAAAACCTGCATTAGTCCTTGAATAACATCCATATCACCTGATAAAACAATATCAGGGTCATGGCTTACTGTGCCTGCGGGTTGACGTAACAAACGCAGCAGAGAAAAAGGCAATCCACATATAGTGGCATCAGCAACACCTTGATATTCGCTTAATACAGTAAAACCATTTGTTATTGATGGGAAAATATATAGTTGCAGATTTATACCTTGTATATCTAAGGCAATAATCTTGTTATCAATTTTGTCAAGACTAGAAAAGTCATCTACAGCTAAACGTAAGGCTTGATTTAAAAGCGTTTCTGCACTGGAGGCGATAAGTGTATGGGCTATCATCTCATTTTCTCTCTATTAGAATTTGTAACCACGATGAATGGCGACAACACCACCTGTTAAATTGTGATATTGACAGTGTTCAAAACCTGCGGTTTGCATCATGTTTAAGAGGGTTTCTTGGTTGGGGTGCATCCGAATGGATTCGGCAAGGTAGCGATAGCTTTCTGCATCATTTGCGACTAATTTTCCCATTAATGGCAAAATTCTAAAAGAATATAAGTCGTAAAAAGGTTTGAGCGGTTTTAGTTGTAGTTCAGAAAATTCTAAAATGAGTGCTTGTCCACCGGGTTTTAGCACACGCAGGATAGAACGTAAGGCGGCGGGCTTATCAGTGACATTACGCAAGCCAAATGCCATTGTAACAATATCAAAAGTATTATCGGCAAAAGGTAAACATTCAGCATTCGCTTGCGCACAATCGACGACTATGCCTGCATCAAGTAAGCGTTCCCGTCCAACGGCTAACATGGGCGCGTTAATATCCGCTAATACGACATTACCTGTTCCACCAACAATTGCCGCGAATTGTTTGGCTAAATCACCCGTACCACCTGCCAAGTCTAAAACTTTCTGCCCACGTTTAACAGCAGATAGTTCAATAGCATAGCGTTTCCATAAGCGGTGGATACCAAAGGACATTAAATCATTCATCACATCGTAACGTGTCGCAACAGAGCTAAACACATCGGCAACGCGCTTTGCTTTCTCTTCAACAGGGACTTGGGTAAAGCCGAAATCAGTGGTTTTGCGGGTGGTCATAGGATGCTCGACAAATTCGGTGAGTAATAGGAATGATAAGGATTATAGAGGTTTTTCGCGTACCTTGGTTAATATTGCGGTGTATGGTTAATTATTTTTTGATTGGTGTGCATAATTTTCTAGTGTCCAAGCCATTGGCGTACAAGCTAAAATAATGGCTTGAGTGGCTTGCCAATCGCCAACGACATAACGATATGCAGTTTGTTGATTTGCATTAAATTGGTGTAGGGCTGGACGATGCGTATGTCCATGAATAAGATGTTGAACCCCCATTTTTTCTACAACCGCCACGACCTCATCAGGGGTTACATCCATAATCATTTCGGTGAGTTGTTGCTGATGTGCTTGGCTCTGACTACGTGCTTGTTGAGCAATAACGCGACGTTGTGCCAGTGGATAGGCTAAAAAGGTTTTCTGCCATAAAGATTGACGAACTTGTTGGCGGAAAGTTTGATAGGCAAGGTCTGCTGTACAAAGTGTGTCGCCATGCATCAATAAAGTTGGTGTGCCATAAAGCGATATTTGTAAACTATCGGCGGTTAAAAGCTGACAACCGATGCGTTGGGCAAATTGTTCGCCCAATAAAAAATCGCGGTTGCCATGTAATACAGTAATATTTACACCGGCTTGTGAGACTTTTTTTAATGCGTGAATAACGGTTTGATAAAAATCGTGGTCTTCATCATCACCTAGCCATGCTTCAAATAAATCACCCAAAATATAGAGGGTTTGTGCATGTAGTACGCGGTGTGTGAGAAAATGTTGAAAGAGTGCAAAAATTTCGGGTTTTTCTGGGCTTAGGTGTAAATCAGCAATAAATAGGGTTTCCATAAGGAGAATTTCGACGGGTCGGGCAAGAAAATGATAAACCCGTCAGCAGTTGATACACGACAGACGGGTTTGTGACAATATTTTTAACAACAGGTTTATTCAACGACGCTGGCTTTTTCTATAACCACGTTTTCTACGGGTACATCTTGATGACCTGCACGGCTGGTGGTACTGACGGTTTTAATTTTATTCACAACATCTGTACCATCAACAACTTCACCAAAAACACAGTAACCCCAACCTTGAGTGGTGGGCGCGGTAAAGTCTAAAAACGTGTTGTCTGCAACGTTGATGAAAAATTGTGCTGTCGCAGAATGAGGGTCAGAAGTCCGTGCCATTGCTAATGTCAACGTCTTGTTACTTAGACCATTATTGGCTTCATTTTCTATGGGTTTACTGGTGGGTTTGTTAATCATACCCGCTTCTAAACCACCACCTTGAATCATAAACTTATTGATAACCCGATGAAATAGTGTGCCGTCATAAAAGCCTGAGCGCACATAACTAACGAAGTTTTCTACAGTTTTTGGAGCTTTTTCGGTATATAACTCGACAGTAATCGCGCCATAGTTAGTTTGTAATATAACCTGCATATTTTGTCATCCTCATTTTTTGCGGGCGATACAAAACAGGTAATCATGCAAGCACTGTTTTGTATATGAATGTTATCTATAGGAAAAATTTATGGGTTAGGCTCTGGTTTGTCAGGTTTAGACGGTGCATCAGTCGCTTTTGTTGCTTTACTGAGCATTTCAGGCGTAACGGCTGGCTTTGGTTTGGATTCTACCTTAGGCGCATCTGTAGATGCTTGTTCCACAGGTTTTTCAGGGGTTTTGCTGGTTGCTGCTGGTGCTGTATTTGTTTCGGCAACGGGCATTTTCGTTTCAGTTTTTGGTGGCGTGAGGGGCGCAGTTGTCTTGTTTTCTGTTACTGGTGGAGGGGCTGCCAGCGCGGCTTCTGCATTTTTTAACTTAATCCCTTCAATCGTAACCGCTTGTTCAGGAACATTTTTAGGTAATGGGCCACCTGCACCCGTTGGTAAGGCTTGGATTTTATCCACAACATCCATTCCTGCAGTTACTTTACCAAAAACAGTATAGCCCCAACCAGCCGTGGTTGAAGATTGATAGTCTAAAAAGTAGTTATCATTAACGTTTACAAAAAATTGTGAGCTTGCTGAATCGGGGTCTGATGACCGCGCCATCGCAACGGTGCCCCGTAGATTTTTCAATCCATTATTGGCTTCGTTTTTAATTTCTGCTCGAGTGGGCTTTTTTTCAAAATCAGCTGTATATCCACCACCTTGAACCATAAAGTCTTTAATAACACGGTGGAAAATTGTGCCTGTGTAAAATCCTTCTTGTGCATAGAGTAGAAAATTATGAACGGTAATGGGGGCTTTATCTGGATATAATTCCAGTACAATTTTTCCCATATTCGTTTGAATTTCAACTTGTGGTAACGGCGTTTCTTGTGCGGCGTGAGCAAATACCGTTGCAAAGAAAAGTAAACAGGCTGTGACATATCTCATCATTTTAAACATCCTGTGCGGGAGTCAGTAGGCTTATATCATAAGGGGTTTTAACAGGCTTAAAAAGAACTTATTCGTATTCTATAGCGTTTAGCGTGGAAAAACAGGCAGATTATCTGTTGTAAAGAATGACGGCTTAACCTTATTTGGTGATGGGGTCAGAACATTCGTTACTAAAGACATAAAAATGGTAATAAGTTAATTGAAACTGATAGATTATTAGTCTTAATTTATATCAAGCAGATAGGTTTTTGAATGCGCTTAGCCATTATTGCTGCGATCTATTATAGATTTGCTTGCAACAATTATGTGTTCGTGAGGCGGTGGAATTTGATGCCCCTGTTTTTCGCTGGTTTGTGGACGGTGTTTTAGTACATAGCGTTCTATCCAACGGTGAATTTCCGCAGGCATGGCAATATCATACACACGTAAGCCTTCTTTACTATAACTGTCTGCTTCATCACGGCTTAAAGTAATCAAAAAAGGGATAGGCTCTTCTGTTTCGTCTCCGTGACAAATCACGTATAAACAAAATGTTGGCATTTTTAAATTGCGAGCATAATTTTCTATCTCATCCTCATGCAATTCAATTGCAAAACCTGTCCATAGATATTGTTGTCCCTCCGTCGTTTCTAATAAAACAGTTCGTTCCGTGTCTTGATATTCATAAACAGGAACAACGCCCAGCAAGTGCCAGCGTTCAGTAAGCCATGCGTGTTTTGCTAGGTTTTCTCGAGCAGTTAAGACAGATACATAAAATATATTCGGAAAATCAACGGTAAGCGACATATTTTTACTGTCTCATTTAACGACTTTTAAGAAGGAGGCTTTTTTAGTTGTTGGGGAGGGTGACGGTGGTGTTGGTATATCAGGTGGCGTTTCGTTTTGAAATTCTTCGGTATTAAAGAAGAAACCGCGTCCATTTTCTTTAGTGTAAATGCCTAAAACAGCGGTAATAGGAACAAGAACATTAAGGGCTCTGCCTGAAAAACGGGCGTTAAAACTTAACCATTCATTGCCTAACTCTAAATCACGCACAGCAGAAGGCGATACATTGAGAATAATACTGCCATCTTCATTAACAAACTCACGAGGGACTTCAACGTGTTCTAGGTTTGCATTGACTTTTAAATAGGGGGTAAAACCATTATCTATAATCCATTCATAGATAGCACGGACTAGGTAGGGACGGGGAGAAGTCATCATCATTCAACTTGCTAGTAATGTTTTATTAATAATAGAAAAGGGAACTCTTGGAGTTCCCTATTTCCATTACTTGCTAAGGGGTAACAGGATTAATGTACATCCCGCCAAAATTCTTTCTTCAGTGCGTAAGCAAAGACGAAAAGGAAGGCAAGGAAGAGTAATACCCAAATACCTAAATAATGTCTTTGGAATTTAGCAGGTTCACCAACGTAATCAAGGAAGTTGACTAAATCGCGGACTGTACGACGATAGTCATCTTGTTTCCGTTTGGATTCTTCATCAGTCATGCCTGCTGGATTGATAGGTTCTAAAGATTCCAGCACTTGATGTTTTTTACCTTCTTCATCAGTTACTTCTTCATAAATAGGCATTTGATAGCCTTGCAATTCCCATAAGACGTGGGGCATTGCAGTATCTTTAAAAATTAGGTTATTAACGCCAGTTGGTTTGCTTTCGTCCACATAGAAAGAGAGCAGAAAGCTGTAAATCCAATCTGTTCCACGGGCGCGGGCAATCACACTTAAATCAGGCGGGGCAACGCCAAACCAGCTTAAGGCTTCTTTCTTACGCATACCAATGGTCATCAGCTCACCAATTTTTTCGCTGGTGAACATTAAATTGGCTTTCATAATGTCTTCAGGGATTTCTAAATCTTTAGCAACCCGTTGAAAACGAGAGTATTGCAGTGAATGACAGCCCATGCAGTAGTTTGTGAATAATTTCGCACCATTTTGTAATGAGGCTTTATCATAAACATCATTGTTTGCATGTTGTAAAGCAATGCCCTCAGAGGCAAGCACTAAGGTAGGAAGCAATAATAAACAACTTAAAAGCAGTTTTTTCATAGTTTTCTTTATCCTGTTCACAGTGTTAGTGTGCGGGCATGGTGACACGTTCAGGGACTTCTTTATAGGAATCCAGTGAGGTATAAACTGGCATTAAGATAAAGAATAAGAAGTAAATCACTGCCAAAATCTGGGCTAACAAGGTTAGGAGGGGTGAGGGGGGTAAAACGCCTAAAATACCTAACCCAATAAAGCTCACTACAAAAATAGATAAGGCAATCTTAAACAAAGGACCCTTGTAACGAATCGATTTAACAGGACTGCGGTCTAACCATGGTAACAAGCAGAAAATCATAACGGCCGCACCCATTGCAATAACCCCCATTAATTTATCAGGCACTGCGCGCAAAATGGCGTAGTAAGGGGTGAAATACCATACAGGTGCAATGTGTAACGGTGTTACTAACGGGTCAGCAGGTACAAAGTTCGGTGCTTCTAAGAAGTAGCCACCCATTTCAGGGACATAGAACATTACAACGGAGAAAAACATTAAGAAAACAATAACACCCATAAAGTCTTTAACGGTGTAATAGGGATGAAAAGCAATACCATCTAATGGTTTACCGTTAGCATCTTTTAATTTCTTAATTTCTACGCCGTCTGGATTGTTAGAACCTACAGCATGTAGGGCAACAATATGTAAAAACACAAGACCCACTAAAACTAAGGGAATTGCAATGACATGTAAGGCAAAGAAGCGGTTTAATGTTGCATCAGATACGACATAATCACCACGAATCCACAGCGTTAAATCGTCACCAATAAAGGGAATTGCACCAAAGAGGGAAATAATAACTTGCGCACCCCAATAAGACATTTGTCCCCAAGGTAACAGATAACCGAAAAAGGCCTCTGCCATCAAACACAAGTAAATACCCATCCCAACCAACCAAACTAATTCACGAGGATTTTTGTAAGAGCCGTATAATAAGGCTCTAAACATGTGTAAATATACAACGATAAAGAAGAAAGACGCGCCCGTAGAGTGCATATAGCGAATCAGCCAGCCGAAGGATACATCACGCATGATGTATTCAACCGAGGCAAATGCTAACGTACCATCAGGTTTGTAATTCATTGTTAAGAAAATACCTGTAACAATTTGAAGAACTAACATGACGATGGAAAATACACCGAAATAGTACCAAAAGTTAAAGTTTTTCGGCGCGTAGTATTTCCCCATGTGGGTATTCCACGTTTCAACAAGGGGGAAACGGTCATCAAACCAACCTATTAAACCGCCTAATAAGCCACTTCTATCAATATTGCTCGCCTCTTTACTCATTACGCGGCTCCTTCTACTTTATCAGCACCCACTAAAATACGGGTGTCGCTCAAATAATTGTAAGGGGGAATCGTTAGATTAGTAGGTGCAGGTACACCTTGGAACACGCGACCTGCTAAATCAAAGCGTGAACCATGGCAAGGACAGAAAAATCCGCCTTTCCAACTAGAACCCAACGCTGCACCACCTTCACCTAATGGCACATAATTTGGTGAACACCCTAAATGGGTACAAATTCCAACCACCACCAAGTATTCATCTTTAATGGCACGATTAGGATTTTTAGCATAAGCGGGTTGCAGACTTTCCGCAGACTCTGGATCACGTAACGTAGTGTTTAACGTTGGTAATGCCTCTAAAATCTCTTTAGTTCGTCTTACAATCCACACAGGTTTGCCGCGCCATTCAACGGTCATACGTTGTCCCGGCTCTAACTTGCTGATGTCGACTTCTACAGGCGCACCTGCTGCTTGCGCCTTCGCGCTAGGTTGCCAATAGGCAACAAAAGGATACGCGGCAGCCGCGACCCCCATTGCACCGACAACGGAAGTGGAAGCCACTAAAAACCGTCGTCTGCTTTGATTTACACCCTCTGTACTCATGTACTCATCATCTCCGCATGTTTGAGTGGATTAACACAAAGAATTAAACATAATTGTTTAGCTGTGAAAAGTTTGATTATTGTAAAACAATAAATATATTCGTAGTGATAAAAACTTACGTCATACGCCACATTGATAGAAAATAATTTTAATGCTCAAACTGCTTGAGAATTAATTATTAAAACCTATTTTAAGGAAAGAGAACTCAATCGTAAAATAATTGCTTCGTAATTTATTGTAATTGTAAAAACAAGGCTTTTTGGTAGGTAATTATAGAGATTAATCTAAACCTTAAACGAGCATTATAACACGCTTACCCGATGCTTCAGTAGTTCCAACCATACTGAATTCGCAATTTCCCCAGTAAATCGCATAGAAATCGCAGAATAAAAATTTACACGTGATGACGGCTACTGAAAAATCATACTGTTTTATGATTGCTTGCGCCAAAAAATCCACGATAAGATTGCCAATATTGAATATTAGTATATGCTGATATACGATAAATTTCTTTTATAATGTGTAAGGATAAAATAATGTCTGACTGTAAATTATCTTTTCAACAAATGTCGCTTTTTCAACAAGGTTATCAAAGCTATACTCCTGCTGAATTAAAACAATTAGAATGGGGTTTGCGTTTTACCCCTGCTATTTGCTCACTTATTACGTTACTGGGTTTACTCACACAACAACCCTATTTATTGTTTGCAGTTAGTATATTAGGTTTTTTAGCGTTTTTCTTTCCTGCGGGACACCCCATGGATTTATTATATAACCATGTTGTCCGTCATTGGTTTAACGCGGCTAAATTACCGCCCAATCCTTTTCAACGCCGACTTGCCTGTTTATCGGCGGCTGTGATGAATATTATTGCCGCTGTTTTGTTTCTCTTCGACCTACCTATCGCTGCATGGGTTGTTGGGGGGATTTTATTGGTTTTGCAACTTATTGTCATTACAACGCATTTCTGTACTCTTTCATGGATGTATGAAGGACTCATGCGTGCATTGGGTAAATGGACTGTGCCTATAGAGTTGGTACAAGTAGAAAAATTATGCCATGAAGGCGCAATTCTAGTAGATGTGAGAGGGGCGGACGAGTTTGCACAAGGGCATTTACCTAATGCGATAAACATTCCGTTAGAACAATTACCTAACTATTTTGTACAGATGGCAGATAAAAAAGTGATGCTATATTGTGCCAGTGGTATGCGGAGTTTTATTGCAACAGAAATGTTTCAAAAACAAGGCTATAAAAATAGCTACAACATTGGTTCTATGGCGCGTTGTCAATCGCTGTTTACTAATTTTGCTAAACAACCAGCCAGTAATACCCTTGTCACAGGCTAACTGATAAACAGCAAACGGATAATACCGCTTTAAGCGAGGTTATCCGTTTTGTTTTTACAGCTTGTTGATTATCGGCTGTAAGTTATCCAAAATGAAATTCATTGCTTTTTCAAATTAACACTTTAACATTCCAATAATTTTTAAAATGCTAAAAATTCCGCTTCAGAAGGACTTTTTATGTAATAACAGATGGTTTTTCGCGTCCTGTTAAGTGTCGAATATTTGCGAATTGGTCAGCCAGCTGAATTAAATCCGCCAGTAAGATTTGCGCATCTTGTGTTTGTTTTACTACATCTGTTTGATAGCTTTCTAAATAAACACGTAGTGTTGCACCATCAGTGCCTGTGCCTGACAAACGAAAAATGAGACGTGAGCCATCGGTAAAACCGATTCTTAAACCTTGTCCTGTGCTGATACTATGGTCAACAGGGTCGGTATAACTAAAATCATCACAAAAAGCGACTTGATACCCTTTGAATGTTTGATGTATCAAACTAGGGAATTTTGCTTGTAACGCAGTCATTAACTGTTTTGCTACCGCGCTGTCTATGCCTTCATAATCATGGCGGCTGTAAACATTACGTCCATATTGTGTCCAATGCTCATGCAGGATTTCTGCAACGGATTGTTGTCTAACGGCCAGAATATTTAGCCAAAATAACACAGCCCACAAACCATCTTTTTCGCGCACGTGATTTGAACCCGTGCCAAAACTCTCCTCACCACACAGGGTTGCTTTACCCGCATCCAGCAAATTACCAAAAAACTTCCACCCCGTTGGTGTTTCATAACAAGGAATATTCAAGGCATGAGCTACACGGTCAACTGCCATGCTAGTCGGCATAGAACGGGCAACGCCTGCGAGTCCTTGTTGATAGCCTTTCACATGCTGGGCATTCGCCGCCAAAATAGCGAGGCTGTCGGATGGTGTTACAAAGCAATGTCGCCCTAAAATCATATTGCGGTCACCATCACCATCAGATGCTGCGCCAAAATCGGGTGCATTATCGCTATATAATTGTTTTACCAATGCTTCTGCATAAGTTAAATTAGGGTCAGGGTGTCCACCGCCAAAATCTTCTAAAGGAACGCCATTCATAACTGTACCAGCGGGTGCACCTAATTGCTGTTCTAAAATAGCATGTGCATAAATCCCTGTAACTGCGTGCATTGCATCAAAACGCATGGTAAAACCCGACTGAAAAAATTGACGAATACGGTCAAAATCAAACAGACTTTCCATAAGTCTGGCGTAATCCGTTACGGGGTCTATCACTTCCACCGTTAAATCGCCTACTTGTTGTATGCCTAGGGCATTTAATTCAATATCTGCCGTATCTACGGTTCTATAGTTTTGAATAACTTGTGTTTCTGCATAAATCGCTTCAGTAAGTTTTTCAGGGGCAGGACTGCCGCTACTAACATTATATTTAATCCCAAAATCGCCTTCTTTGCCTGCAGGATTATGGCTTGCCGACAGAATAATGCCCCCAAAGGCTTGATATTGACGAATTACGGCAGAAGCGGCAGGAGTAGATAAAATACCTTGTTGTCCAACCAATACACGGGCAAAACCATTCGCCGCTGCCATTTTCAAAATTGTCTGAATAGCAACCGTGTTGTAATAACGTCCATCACCACCAACAACCAGCGTTTTACCATGAACATCACCCAAGACATTAAACAAGGCTTGGACAAAGTTTTCTAAGTAGTGTGTTTGTTGAAAAACGGTTACTTTTTTGCGTAAGCCAGATGTACCTGCTTTTTGTCCACTATAAGGCTGTGTATTAATCGTTTTTATCTGCATGATATTCTTTATAAATAAGGCGATATTAAAAAAGTGGAGTGCTTAGAATGTGCTGGGTTCTTGGCTACGGGCGAGCGTTATAATACCGGTCTCCGAGCGTTGTAAAATACTGGTAAGACGTGAGCGACCACGTTCAATATAAACATCTGCTTGATAACGAAAATAAGATGTTGTAACCCCTAAACCTTGTGTTTCTAGCTTGATACCTGCAAAAGCCTCATGTGTGAGAAATTCTTGCAGGGTTTTAAAAGGCGTTGTTTCCCGATTTTTAACTAAGCCTTCTATTTGTGAGACGGGTAAATCTTCTGCTAATGCCATTAGTACAGGCAATGGGGCTGTATTCACGTTAATCGTTGTCGCTTCAGGTAATGCGGTTACATAAGGAATAAGTTTGTTATAAATTTCGGTTTTAAAGCCTGTTACAAGCCGTAATTCTGTCGGACTAGACATAAGCGCATTAGCCGCACGGTAAGCAGGTTTATTGATTAAATAGGTTGTTTCTTCCGCACCATTGGGAAGTTGTGGGTCATTATCGCCATCTATCCAATCAACAACTGCTTGAGCAAGATTAGGGGATATTTCTAAATAACGCAGTAGTCTTTGAAAACGAGCAAGTTGTTCAGCAACAACTTTTCCCTTCTCATCAATCAAACTATTTATATTAAATAATCCTTGTAAATCTGTTAGTTGCCCTTGCAACGTTCCGCCTTCAATTGGAAAGGGTGGAAGTTGTACCGCCCATAATTCTGTTAATGCGTCATATTTACTATTTTGACTATCACGCCTCAAAATTTGTGCTGCCCATGTTTCACCGCTCAAGGCATATAGATAGGCTTGGTCGGTATTTAATACATTGGCTGTGCGACGGATGTCTAATTGTTGGCGGGTGGTGATGGCAACAGCAACAACCGTTGCAAGGGCGACAATCAAAATCGCGGTGATAAGTGCAACACCACGTTGTTGAGGAATACGCATTTAGGAGGAAAAAGGGGCTTGTTGAGTGCGATTTAGCCATAGCGCATCAATTAAGAGCATAACCGCTCCTACGGTAATGGCACTGTCAGCAATATTAAATGCGGGAAAGTGCCATGCTTGATAATATATATCTATAAAATCAATAACATATCCATATAAAACACGATCAATTAAATTTCCTAACGCGCCACCTAAAATTAGGGCAATCGTTGCAGCTAACCATTTTTGATTGGCAGATAAACGACTTAACCAGACAACCATAATAAGACTAACAATGACCGCTAATGCCGTTAAAAAATAACGTTGCCAACCCCCAGCTTCCGCTAAAAAACTGAATGCTGCCCCTGTGTTGTGAACCAGTGTGAAGTTTAAAAAAGGGATGATGGAATAGGGTTCTTGATAAGTAAGCACTTGACTCGCCCAAAATTTGGTTAATTGGTCAAGTACAAGGGTTAGAAGTGATAAACCTAACCACCATAATGAGCTACGGTGTGGCGCGTTCACCATCGGAGGGTATGCCATACTAAACGGTATCCTTGATTTTATGCAATATTAACGGTTTTTTCCGATATTTTATCATAAACTATAAAAAAGTATTTTTGAGGATGGAAAAGATTATGGCTGATCGTCGTTTGCAGGTGTTTTATACAGTCGCACGTTTATTGAGTTTTACAAAAGCAGCGGAGGCATTACACATGACACAGCCTGCGGTCACTTTTCAAATTCGTCAATTAGAAGAACATTTTAATACCCGTTTATTTGACCGCACGCACAGTAGTATTGCCTTAACAGATGTGGGAAAACGTGTTTATCTTTATGCAGAAAAGATTCTCGAACAATATACACAGATGGAAAATGAAGTACGTGAAATAACGGGTAATGTTGGCGGTTTATTATTAATTGGGGCGAGTACTACGATTGCCGAATATATGTTGCCCGCATTATTGGGCGATTTTAAAAATAAATATCCTGATGTTGTTATTCGATTAAAAGTTTCTAATACAGAAGAAATTGTTTCTATGGTGGAGAGCAATATTATCGATTTAGGTGTGGTAGAAGCTCCCGTCAGCAATAAAACCCTTGCGGTTGAATTATGTCGTATGGATGAATTAGTTGCTATTATACCAATAAATCATCCACTTGCCCACAACACGACAATTACACCACAAGAGTTTGCCCGCTACCCGTATATTTCGCGTGAAGAAGGGTCGGGCACACGCGAGGTTATTGCTACTTATTTTAGTCGTGCGGGTTTGTCTTTATATGATTTAAATATTGTTATGGAATTAGGCAGTTCTGAATCGATAAAAGGGGCGGTGATATCGGGTATGGGAATTTCTATCATGTCACGAGCAGCCATTCAAAAAGAGATACAGTTAAATATATTGAAACAGTTACAACTTGTTCCCTGTTTAGAAAGACCTTTTTCTTTTGTACATCAAAAACAAAAATTTCAGTTTTTGGCAATGGATGAACTTTTAAAATTTGCTAGTCATTATTGCATTACGCGTTCATTACAGGTTGCATAGTGACAAACGTTAATATTCAGAACTAAATCATATTAGGCACATTCTAGTAAAATCAAAGCGGCTTGGCAGGCTTCAACATAGCTTTTGCTATTCACTAATACGGCTAACATTCGCTCAATGACTGGCTTTTGAATATTGCGGGTAATAAATACGATTCGCGAGGCTTTTGGGGTATTTGGAGGCCATTGGGGTAATGTAGTTGGTGGCTGAAAAATATGTTGCACGCCCTGAACTATTACTGGTAAGTCAGTTTCTTTTGTATAAACAATGCCTTTTACACGTAACAAATCTTTTCCCCGTAGTGCGGTGAGTTGTTGAAACCAACGATTGAGTACGACCCATGATAACGGCTCGTTATATTCGATGCAGTAGGATTGAATATATTTGTCATGGCGAATAGTCTCGTTATGTGTATGATGATGTTCATGTATATCATGCACATCGGGATAAGTTTCTGCTTGTAACCAAGCGACAACATCGGGCGTTTTAGTCTGTGGATTATATAAACCCGCATGAAATAGACGCTCAATAATAAGGTTATCTTCTGTACTTTCAATTTGTAACGCGGCAGGATTGAGCCGTTGTAAACGGTGTTTCAATCGCTCAATTTGTTCGGCATTTGTTAATTCAATTTTAGTCAGTACTAAACGGTCAGCAACGGCAGCTTGTTTCGTTGTTTCATAATGTTCTTCTAATTGACGTAAGCCATAAACACAGTCGATAGTTGTTATTACGCTGTCTAGCTGGATGATATTTCTAAGAACCGTATCATTCATGATGGTATGAATAATGGGCGCGGGGTCTGCAAGCCCTGTTGTTTCAATAAGTAAGCGGTCAAAGCAGGGGATTTCACCCGCGCTCCGTTTTGCAAATAAGCCTTGTAGGGTTTCCACTAAATCGCCCCGAATTGTGCAACAGACACAACCACCATCAATGACGACTATATCTTCGGTTGCTGCTTGTACTAGTAAATGGTCTAAGCTGACCGAACCAAATTCGTTAATAATCACGGCGGTATTTTTCAAATTTGGATGTTTTAATAGTTTGTTCAATAAAGTAGTTTTCCCACTTCCTAAAAAGCCTGTGATAATAGCCGTAGGTAGCCGATTCAGGGCATTATCGATGGGTAGTTGTTGTTGCATGATGCAGGACTCTAAATAGCGGTAAATGAAATCTGGACTGATTATAGCGGTTATCTCTTTATTTATCGTAATACAGGAAAGGCTAAACAATTGCCCAAAGCAGGATTTTCAAAATTGACAGGGTTTAACGCATTCTAAGCAGACTATTAGACGCGAATAAGATAAAAATAGCATTGATAATGCTAGAAATTCTATTAGCCTTGAGAGTTCTGATTCAGACCGTCGCTTATCAGGAAAATGATTTATCCTTAGTTTTTTTGGCACTGCTGAGATTAATATATGAGTCATACGATTGATTTTTTTAAAAATTATTTAATTTTGGCAGGGTTTAATGATGGACATTAAAAAGGAAATACTATGCAGTTTAAGTGGTTATACTTAATTCTGTTTGCTTTAACGGGTTGTGCGGAATATACCGCTTTTGGTGACTGTGCGCATCGTGTGCATACCAGTGAATGCACTAGTACGCAGAGACAACAACGCGACGCAGATTTGGTGGCAACAAGCTATGCGGCCGCAGATGAATTGCTACAGTATCATACGAATAATGTTCAACCCAATAAGTGTTTATTGGTTACAACTATCGCGGACATTAATAATTTACATAACAGTACACCATTAGGACGTTTAATCGGCGAACAGTTATCCGTTCGGTTTACCCAAAAAGGCTATTTTGTGCGTGAGGTTAAGTTACAAGACCCATTGGCATTAATTTCAGCAGAAGGGGAATTCGCACTTGCGCGTGATGTACAGACGATTTGTACTAATGGACAGGGAAATGTTGTGACAGGAACGTATGCAGTGGGTGAAAATATGGTTTTTATCACATTAAAATTACTTAGTTTTCGTGATAGTCAAGTATTAGCGGCACATGCGTATAGTTTGCCGTTAGGAGAAAATACCATGCGGTTGTTAAAAGAACCGTCGTGGTGGTAGCCACTGGCGTAAAGCAATCAGACCTGTAGAATCTGACTGCTTTATTTTCATAAGATTATGACTATTGACATCCAAACGCCGATTGTGTGCCACCATTTTCAATCGTCAACTCGCCTGTTTCGCTAATGATTATCTTGCGTCCATCACTGGCAATATTGCTACTGGTGGTCACGGGAGAAACACAGGCAGGGGGCGGAATAGGAACGGGTTGGCTTTCTTGCATAGAAACACGCCATGCGTTGGTCTTGGATGCATTGGTTAAAATGATATAACCGTCTTTGTGCCATGTTGCTATCAGTGGTTCTGTGATATTCATATATTGTGCTGAGGTGATATTCAGATTGTTTGCAAAGAGAAAATCAACACTAACCGCACCACATTCAGGGCTATAAATATTTGCTAGAATTTGTCCATCAGGGGAGGGAAGAACGGTGTGGAAAACTTGAACACCTTGTGATTCTTCACGACAAGGTTGGCTGTCTTTATTAGGTGTTTCGATAATTAGAATTTCACGCCCATCTAGCAATATTTTATTGAATTGTCGCACACCATTATCTAGCAAAGATTCTACAACCAGATAACCTGCTTGTTTCATATAGTATATTTCCCCATTGAGGTTTTCACGTGCCTGTGGGGTAATCTCATGTTTATTGCTACCATCCGCATTTTGAATAAATAAACGGTGGGTTATATTGCGTTTATTATCTTGTTGTTGTTCAAACGATTGGCTAACAACAGCAATATCTGACGCATCATCCGCCCAGACAGCTTTGTCGGTTCGTTCTATGGTTTTCCATTCTTCTGGTTTTACTTCTGTACTGGTGGTGCTACAGCCATTGATGAGTAAAGCCGTTAAACTAATCCCTATTAATGATAAGTAGTAGCGCATTACACATTTTTCCTTCTTGTGACGAAACGATAAATTATTGACACCCAAAAGCGGGATATGTGCCAATAGCACTGATATTAATACCTTTCTCATCTAAACTGACAGCGCGACCATCAGCGGTAATCATGCTACTACTGGTTGCTGGGCTAAAACAACGAGGCATAGCGGTGTTGACAATTGGGGTTTGTGGTAGCAGTTGCCATGCCGTTTTTGCTGTGGTGGAAGCAAGAATAAATGCGCCATCTTTGCGCCATGTTACTTCATATTGTCCAGCATCTACGGTTAAGATTTGTTGGTCTGCAAACGTTGCACGGTCGGTCGTGTAAAACAGGATGTTAATTTGTTGACAATGCATGAGGTAGGCATACGCAATATAGTGACCATCAGCAGATGGGATGACTGTTGAGTTTAAGTCAACAGACTTATCAGGACAGGTATTTTCGGCAATGGGCGGAATTTCTAATAAAAGGCGTTCATTACCTTGTAAATCAATTTTATGAAACTGTTTTACGCCATTTTCTAGCAATGATTCGACAAGTACATAACCCGCTTGTTTCATATAATAAATTTGTCCCAGTTGATTTGGGCGATTAGAGGTAAGGGCGCGTCTATTTGAACCATCAGGATTAACGAGGAATAGTTGGTGGGAAAAATGGCGTTTTGTAGTTGTTCCCATCAAGGGGTCTAGGCTTTGGCGTTGTTCAAAACGGGTATTGCCGATAAGAAGTTCCGTGTTGTCATCTGCCCAGACAATATGCGTGTCATAACTGACAGGTTGCCACGCATAGCGGTTGGTGTTGCAAGCAGTAAGCAGTAGAAATATGCCAAATAGAAAATATTTTTTTAGCGTTATCATGTTAGAGCCTGTCATCAAATAAGAAGGGTTAAAGGTTCAAGCTAAAAGAATCAAGGTAGAAGCCAAATAAACCCCACTTAAGAAATTCCTAGCGCGTTTATCATATCGTGTAGCTATTGCACGATATTGCTTTAATTTACCAAAGAAATGCTCGATTAAATAACGTGCCTTATAAAGAGCTTTATCATAATCAGGTGGATTTAAACGATTTTTCCTGAACGGAATCACAGGTTCTATGCTTTTCTGTTTTAAAACATCTCTAACCCGTTCATCAGCATCATAAGCCTTATCAGCCAATAAAGCGTTTGCCTTTATCTGAGGAATAAGAGCATCAGCCCCTTCAAGGTCGCTTGCCTGTCCCGCAGTCAAAAAAAAAGGGTCGGATTGCCCAGTGCGTCAACAACGGAGTTAATCTTGGTACTTAAACCCCCTGCGCTACGTCCAATGGCTTCATCTGCGCCACCACCACTACTATGTTGATGCGCTCTAACTATTGTGCTGTCTATCATGGCATATTCATTATCGGCATCGGCACTTAGTATCTTGAAAACACGTTCCCAGACACCTTTCTTAGACCAACGACTGAAGCGGGTATGGACGACACGGAAATCACCAAAGCGTTCGGGGAGGTCGCGCCAAGGAATGCCACTGCGATAACGGAATAGAACAGCATCAATAAACAAGCGGTTATCTTTAGCCGTCATCCCGACATGTCCTTTACGCCCAGGGAGTAGCGGTTCTAGTTTTGACCATTGTTCATCGGTTAAGGCATAGCGACGACTCATTGTTTTATCCTTGGCGATATCTGGGTATATACCTATAATATAACATTTTTTACTATTTGATGACACGCCCTAGTCAGAGGATACATCAGCGGATTTTTTAGCGCCTATTTTACTTTCTTGTCCATTTAGCAGTTTGTGAATATTGCTACGGTGTCGCCAGATGAGTAACAAACTGATGAGAATATCCGTTGCCCAATAAGCAACTGGCGCGTGCCAAAGATAGAGGTAAAGCGGTGCAAGTGTACCTGCTATCAAGGCAGATAAGGAGGAGTAACGGCTGATAACAGCAACCAATAACCATGTTGCTAGTGTGGTGAGTCCTGCAAGACTGTTAAACATAACAATCACACCAAATGCGGTTGCTACCCCTTTCCCGCCCTTAAAGTGAAAAAATAAGGGGAATAGGTGTCCAATAAATACAGTAAATCCGACTAATGCGATGCTTACCGTTGATAAATTGAGTAATAAAGCAACACCAACAGCAATAACCCCCTTAGATATGTCCAACAGCAGGGTAACAATGGCAGCTTTTGTACCGCCTAGACGTAATACGTTGGTTGCACCGGGGTTGCCAGACCCTTGTGTGCGCGGGTCGGTAAACCCCATGACGTGACTAATGACGACAGCAGAGTTAAATGAACCTAATAAGTAGGCCATTATAAGAATTAGTATATCAATTAGCATGTTAAAAAAGTTGCTCTAAAGGATTGCCACTTTGACCTTGTGATGTATCGGGTGTGCTTTGTGACGCAGAAGAATATTGTTTAGGAACGGTGTCAGGGGAAAACTCTTCCATTTTACCATTAGGATTGTCGCCTGTTGCGCGTAGCCCTGTACTGGGGTCAATCCGTACAGTGATTAATCCATCTGGTTTTGGTAAGGTGCGTTCTTTGTATTTCTTTAAGGCTTCTTCCATAAACTCCATCCACATAGGCAATGCCGCCCGTCCCCCTGTTTCTTTGCTACCCAGTGAGCGCGGTTGGTCAAAACCAACCCATGTTGTTGTAACTACATCGGGAGTGTAACCTGAGAACCACGCATCATTAGGTCCGTTAGTTGTTCCTGTTTTTCCTGCAATGTCGTTACGATTTAGTTTTAAGGCGCGCTTTGCCGTACCAAAACGCACAACATCTTTCAACATAGAAGTCATAATCCACGCATTTTGTGGGCGTAGTACTAATTCAGCAGGACGTGGCATTTTTTCAGGTGATACAGATGAAATATTTGCATCAACAGGGGCAGGTGTGACGGTGTTTATTGGTAAGTTGGTAAAGACTTTGGTCGCTTCGGTTATTTTTGTTGTGTTGCAGTCATAACAAACGGTGGGTGGATTGGCTTCATATAGTACTGTGCCTGCACTGTCTTCAATTCGCGCAATAAAATAAGGTTCTACGGCATAACCACCATTTGCTAAGGTGGCATAACCCGTTACTAATTCTAAGGGAGTGACTTCACCAGTTCCTAATGCCGTTGTTAAATTACGTGGAATACGGTCTTTTTTAAATCCAAATTTAGTTACATAATCAATAGCATAGTCAATACCAACTTCTTCTAATAGACGAATGGAAACCATGTTTCGTGAGTGGGTTAACGCCGTGCGAACGCTGGTTGGTCCATAGAATTTATGGCTATAATTTTCAGGTCGCCATGTGATGTTGCCTGTTTGATAAGTTTTTGGTGCGTCATTGATAATGCTTGCAGCAGAAAATCCTTTATCTAAGGCGGCAGAGTAAATAAATGGTTTAAAATTAGACCCCGGTTGACGCAAGGCTTGTATAACACGATTGAATTTACTTTGGTTAAAATCAAATCCACCTGATAAGGCGATAATTGCACCATTTGCTGGTTTTAAGGCAATCAATGCACCTTCTATTTGTGGAACCGATGCCAATCGCCATTTAATTGACGGGTCGTTAAAAGTCACAAACTCATCACTAGTGGGGGCTTGTACTTCTTCGTTACCATCTTCATCCATCGTCGTATTATCAGGATTAACTTGTTGTTTAATCGCGCGAACCATAATGATATCGCCTTTATTGGCAATGTCTTTAGGGCTTCTAGGGTTTGCACCCCGTCTATCATCATCAATATATCGCCCTGCCCAAGCAAGGTTTTCCCATGTAATCTCAAAACGTCCGATACGTCCATTATAGGCTTGCAGTGTTCGCTCTTTAACGGCAAGGACGATACTGGGTAACATACCGCCGTGTATAGAATACTTACTGAGTAAAGTGTTTAATTCTTCAGGATTAGGATCAGCGGATATTTTTTCATGTCCTATTGCACCACGATAACCATGACGCTCATCATAATCAAAGAGGGCATTACGCAATGCGGTTTGTGCTTTGCTTTGTAATGCAGGGTCTATGGTTGTAAAAACTCGAAGTCCTTTAGTATTAAAATCATCACCATATTTTTCTTGCATGTAAGCACGCACCATCTCGGCTATGTAAGGTGCATCAGCTTCTAACGTTGTCGCATAAATTTTGGCGGTATTAGGCGCGTTAATTGCCTCTGCATGTTGGGCAGGCGTGATATACCCAAACTCTAACATGCGATTCAAAATGTAATTGCGTCGTTGCATGGCGCGTTCTGGATTGCTAATAGGATTATTAGCGGATGGTGCTTTAGGAAGTCCTGCTAACATTGCATATTCAGCAACCGTTAAGTCTTGTAAATTGTGCCCATAATAAATCTGTGCAGCAGCCCCTACACCATAAGCTCGATTGCCCATGAAAATAACATTTAGATACAATTCTAAAATTTCTTCTTTTGTCAGTTCACGTTCAATTTGTAATGCAAGGAAGATTTCTTTTAATTTACGCTCAAATTTTTTCTCAGGAGAAAGTAGGAAATTACGTGCAACTTGCATCGTTATAGTACTACCGCCTTGAGATTTTTCGCCCGTTTTTAGGTAACTCCACGCAGCACGTAACAACCCTTTTAAATCAACGCCTGAGTGTTCAAAAAAACGGGAATCCTCAGCCGCTAAGACAGCATTGACCATCATTGGAGGCAAACTATCTTTTCCGATGGGAATACGTCGTTGTTCGCCAAATTCGGCGATTAATTTGCCGTCATTGGTATAAACCCGTAACGGTACTTGAAGCTGAATATCCTTCAGCCGTTCGGTAGCAGGTAATTGTGGAATAATATACCATTGCAAGTAAATTCCAATACCTATCATGATGGTAGCTAAAAGCAGGCCCATCACAAGAAAAGCGCGAAAAATCTTATAGAAGAATTGGCTGATAATCATAAGCAAACAGTAAAATGACATTTATACTTTTCATTATAAAGCGTTGTGAGTAAAGACTCTAATCAATACTTTTTAATAAGTATTGACCTATAGTTAGCTTTAGAGTTTAATGTATATTAACAAATATCCTGTATAACATATCTGTTTTAAAGGAAAATTCAGTGGGAATCTTTAGTTTAAAGCCTGAACCGCTGGTGGGCATAGATATAAGCTCTACAGCCGTTAAACTACTTGAACTCAGCCGAGCGGGTAATAACTACAAGGTTGAGAGTTACGCGATAGAACCCTTGCCAGAAAAAGCGGTAGAGGATAAAAACGTCGTCGAACTAGAAACTGTTGGTGAGGCCATTAGTCGTGTTGTTCGCCGTGCTAAGCCAAAAGCACAGTTTTCTGCGGTTGCTGTTTCTGGTCCTGCCGTGATTACCAAAATCATCGAAATGGACAAAGGCATGTCAGATGATGAACGACGCGCCCTGATTGAAGCCGATGCTGAGCAATATATCCCTTACCCCTTAGACGAAATCAGCTTTGACTTTGAGGTTATTGGTCCTAATGATAAAGACCCTGAGACACGCATGGATGTTCTTTTAGCTGCCTCGCGTAGTGAAAATGTTGAAATACGCATTGCAAGTGCAGAACTGGGTGGATTAAAAGTCAGGGTCGTGGACATTGAAAAGTATGCACTCGAAAATGCGTTTCGTCTATTGGCAGAAAGCGATCCTGAAATTAACGTGGATGAAACCATTGGTTTAGTCGATGTAGGTGCAACAACCACAACGATTAATGTATTAGGGAATAATAAGATTGTCTATTCGCGTGAAGAGTTATTTGGTGGTAAACGACTCACCGAAAATATTCAGCATCGTTATGGTATTAGTTATGAAGAAGCCAACTTAGCAAAGCGTAACGGTGGATTGCCAGACGATTATGAAATTGAAGTATTAGAACCCTTTAAAGCAGAAATGGCACAACAAATTAGCCGTATGGTGCAATATTACTATTCATCAGATGCTTCTCCGAAATATGGGCAGTTATCACATATTCTCATCGCGGGTGGTTGTGCGTCCATTCCGGGCATTATAGAACATGTCAGTAATAAGGTTGGAGGGCATGTCACGATTGCAAATCCTTTCGCTTCCATGTCGTTATCCGCTAAAGTTCCTAAGAAGGATTTAATGCGCGATGCCCCTGCATTAATGATTGCATGTGGGTTAGCATTGCGGACTTTTGACAAATTTAATTATTGATGACGTATTCCTTTGATAACAACTTCGTTGGGATAGGCATGAGGCATTAACACGATGGCAAATATTAACCTCCTCCCTTGGCGTGAAACGCTAAAGCATGAACGTGAAACCCGTTTTTTCATTATTCTGGGTATTTCACTGGCCATCGCAGGTTTGGTAGTGTTAGGCGTACATCTGTATATGGAAGGTGAAATCGACTACCAAAATAGTCGCAACAGCTATATCACCTCAGAAATTGATATTGTTAAAAAACAAATTGAGGAAATTAAAGAGTTAGAAGCAAAAAAAGCGGTGTTAATTGAGCGGATGAATGTGATTCAGCAATTGGAGGCTAGTCGCCCTTTATCTGTCAGATTGATGGATGAAATGGTGTTGCGCGTCCCTGAAGGGGTTTACTTCACCAACATGACACAAAAGCAAGATAATCTGACTATAGAAGGCGTTGCGCAATCTGATGCACGTGTTTCTTCACTAATGCGTCAATTAGATAGTTCCCCTTATCTAGCAAGTCCAATGGTTGAATTTATTGAAAATAAAGATGAGAAAGTGGTAGCAGGTGCGCAACAGGCTCGTACCCCTGCTAATGCAACCACTAAACGCACAATCAGTAGCTTCAAATTAACATTAAAACAAGAAACGCCTAAAGAAGAAGACCCATTGATGAACTCACCAGATAAACCTGCTCAGTCCAGCAAATGAGGGCATGATAATGAAATTTAATGCGGATGATTTTAGCAATTTAGACGCTAAGAATATGGGCAATTGGCCTATTCCTGTTAAAGCCGTTGCCATACTCTTTGCTTGTGCTTTAGCGTTAGGTGCAGGTTATTACTTTGATACGCAAGACCAGATAACACGCTTAGAAACCGTACAGCGTAAAGAAGGTGAGCTAATCAAAGAGTACACTGATACCCAATGGAAAGCGGCAACACTACCTAGGCTTAAAGAACAATTAGTGACCATTGAAAAATCCCTCACTGATTTACAACGGCGTTTGCCAAATCAAGCGGAAGTTGCAGGGCTGATTCAAGATATATCACAAGCGGCAATTGCAACTGGTTTAAAGTCTGAACTCTTCAGACCAGGTACACAGCTTCAAGAAAATAACTATTATATTTTGCCTATCGCCTTGCGCTTAAGCGGTGACTATCATGCTTTTGGTAAATTTGTCAGTCAAGTCGCTTCTATGCCACGGATTGTGACGCAGCATGATATTACAATTAAGAGCGTGACAGCAAAAGGACCGTTGACGATGGAGTTAGTCGCACGGATTTACTTTTTCCCTGATGCAGATTCTGCGGCTGCGATAGATACAAAAGCAAAACCAAAACCGCCCAAAAAATAACATTCTCCTCTTGGATGAAGAAATTTATACCTTGGTGGATTAGCTTGCTCATCAAGTATTACCCTGATTACCTAACAGCGTGTAAGCAGAATAAGATAATGAATAATAAATTCAGAGTATTATCTGTTGCGGAGAGTTCGACATGCGTTTATTAACTTACACTGTAAGTTGTTTATTTTTCACACTCTTGCTTACTGCTTGTAGTGACAGAGGAATGGCAGATTTAGAAGCGGAAATTGGTCGTATCAAAGCACGGGATAACCCACAGGTTGAGCCAATTCCCGAATTTAAGCTCGTACCCAGTCATTTTTATGAAGTTGATAACAAACGCTCACCCTTTGAAAGATGGGATGATTCTGCACAAGGCTCAGAAGATGGAAACAATACGGGTCCTGTCGTTATAGATTGTCCTAAGCCAGACCCATTTCGTGTACGAGTTGGGTTGGAATCATCTCCCTTAGATGCGTTAAAACTGGTAGGTATTTTAGAAGATGCAACAGGGACTACATGGGGATTAATTATGTCACCTGAAGGGTTAATTACCCGAGTACAAACGGGTGATTATATGGGACAAAATAGCGGATTAATCACCAGTATCACAGATAGAGAAATAGAACTCTTGGAACTACATCCTGACCCAGCTCTACCAGGATGTTGGAAAGAACAACAAACAAAACTGGCAATGCCAGAGGAACAATAGCGAGGTTCTGCTCATGGATATGCGCATATTCTTTTTTAATCCTTTTAAAAGAAGGCAATATCAACAGCATCTGTTTGCCAGATGGCTTCTGCTTATCATGAGTTTGGGAAGCTTCTCAACGGCTCAAGCAGCTATCAATCAACTTGATAAAGTTGGTTTTTCTACATTGCCAGGTAATCGGGTACAAATTAATTTAGATTTTGCAGGTAATGCACAAACGCCTATCAGCTTTTCTACAGAAAATCCTGCACGGATTGTTCTAGATTTTCCCAATACAGCTATGCGGGTAGATAACCGTTCTCAAGTTATTGGGATTGGTGCTGTACAAGGGGCTAATGTTGTAGAGACCAATGACCGCACACGAGTTGTCTTAAACCTCGTGCGCCTTGTCCCCTTTACCATTCAATCACAAGGTAATCGAGTTTATGTAGAAGTGGCCAATGTAGGCAATCAAATTGCGCCACCCGCTAACTCACCCATTACTGCTGTCAGCCAAAAGGCTGCGACTTTATCTGCTAAGGCCGTTGAAGCTCCTCGGGGCCCTCGTATTGAAAATATTAATTTTAAACGGACGCGTGAAGATTCTGCACAAATCATTATTACCCTCTCAGACCCAGAATCTATTGTTAATATTCAGCGTGAAGTCAATGACCTTATCGTTGATATAGAAGATACGGCTTTACCAGAAAGTTTAGATCGTAAATTAGACGTAACGGATTTCGCGACACCTGTCAGCTTTATCGATGCTAAACAACAAGGAAAGAATGTTCGTATGGTCATTACTCCAAAAAACAATGAGTTTGACCATCTTGCTTATCAATCAGACAATCAATACATCATAGAGGTCAAACCACTAACCGCCGATGAAAAGGAAACGCTAAAGAAAACTGATCCAGCCTATGCAGGACAACGGGTTTCCTTCAATATCCAAAATATCCCTGTCAGTAGTGCCTTGATGTTACTGACTGAATTACCGGGCGTTAATCTCAATATCATCACCAGCCCAGCGGTTAGCCAACTTCCTCCTATTAGTTTGCGGTTAAAAAACGTTCCTTGGGACCAAGCATTGGAAATTATTTTACAATCTCAAGGGTTGGGTAAAAAACAGATTGGTAATGTGATGACCATTGACTTAAAAACCAATTTGGATGAGCGCGAACGTAAAGAATTAGAAGCACAAAAAGCTATAAAAGAGCTTGAACCTGTTGTGACCAGACAATTTCAAATCAACTATGCTAAAGCCAGTGATTTAGTTAGCTTACTACGCGAAAGTTCCGCAGAAAAAAGTCATTCTTTTCTGTCTGAGCGTGGTAGCGTGACACAAGATGTAAGAACCAACAAATTGATTATTCAGGATACAGCAACAAAGCTGGATGAAATTGCCGTGCTTGTTGCGGCGATTGATACCCCTATCAGACAGGTTCTTATCGAAGGACGTGTGGTAATTGCTGAAGAAAGTTTTGGCAAAAGTTTAGGTGTTAAATTTGGGTATGGTGCTGATCAAGATTTAGGCAGTGGTTATGGCGTTGTTGTTGGGGGTAAAACGACAGGTGACACCGAATTTAGTTCAGGTACATCCTTCCAAGTTGATGGTAATGAAGGCTTAATGGTCTCACTGCCTGCAGTTGCCTCTGCAATTGGTGCAAGTGCTACATCACAAACAGCCTCGGTTGGATTGGCGATTGGGAAAATTGGTAGCTACTTATTGCAATTAGAGTTATCAGCTTTACAGGTAGAGGGGCGTGGAGAGGTTATTTCTAGCCCACGTGTTGTCACCTCAAACCAAAAAAAGGCGACTGTTTTGCAAGGGGTAGAATTCCCTGTTGCAGGAACGGCTGGGGTAGGTGCTACAGCAGCACCTACCTTTAAAGAAGCCTTGTTACAATTGGATGTTACACCACAAATAACCCCTGATGATCGTGTCATCATGGATTTAAACGTGAAAAAAGACGATGTAGCATCAACTTCAGGTTCAATTAATCGCCGTGAAGTGGAAACACAGGTGTTAGTTGATAATGGAGAAACCGTTGTGTTAGGTGGGGTTTACGAACAGAAGACGGAAAACAAAGTGGAACGTGTCCCATTTTTTAGTGACTTGCCACTGGTTGGCAATCTCTTTAAAACAAGAACAAACACAGAGAATAAATCTGAATTGCTTATCTTTATTACACCTAGAATTATTAAAGGTAATTCCTAATGACTCGATTGTTTATTGCTTTGTCGCATAACTTTACCTGCGCTTAGGTGCAGTTGTTTTAACCTTAAAGCTGATACAGTCAAACGTTCAAGGGTAATCGACCTATACCTGCATATTTTTGAAATGTGTCAGTTTTAAACCTAAGACGCAAAGAAAAATGAAATTGTTTAGAATCAAATTTAATAGAGGATATGTCTGATGTTTATACGTATTTTATTAAGATGGCTACTATACGCCTTCATACTGGGGACACTCAGTGCTTGTGGTGGCGGGAGCGACGAAGCAAGTAACTTACTGGATGATAAGGGTACTGATACTCCTACTACTGATCCTGATACCACGACACCTACAACGGTTTCCGTGCTTGTCACGGGTGAAACGGTTGTTGCGGTTGGGGATAATACCGCAACAATTACTATCACAACTTTAGATGGCACAAGTACCACGACAACTGCTACTGTCCCTAATGTTCCTTTCCGTGTCAGCGTTACAGGTTCAGCACGGTTTAGCAATGGAGAAGCTACCCTAGATGCAGTGAGTAACTCGCAAGGACAATCAACGCTTACAATTACTGATAGTAGCCTTGAAAATGTTCTTGTGAGTTTCTCAGGCAGAGATAACTATACGGGAAGTTTCAGCTTTAGCGTCTATTTTGGTGGGACTGTTACCGCTAGTATTTCACCTGCTTATCCAACAACGATTATTGCAGGGGGTTCAGATACAGCAACCCTAACGGTACAAGCACGAGATGCAACAGGCTTACCTATCGTCGGTCAAAATGTTTCCCTTTCCTTTGCACAAGGCTCTTTTGCAACAGCGTCAACGACAGAAACGACATCTGTTACTAATTCACAAGGGCAATTTGTTGCAACGATTACAAATACGGTTGCACAAGATACGTCTGTCACACCTGTTGTGGGGGGGTACACTGTAAAACCCGCGCTTGCTATGCGCTTTGGAGCATCAACGGTTTATACCAATCCAACCGCCGTTGATTTGCTTGTTGCCGCGAATAATGTGCCAGCAGATGGTACAACAACAGCCAGATTACTTGTCGTTGCACGCGATGATGCAGGTGTCCCTGTTACCAACGTTCCCATTAGTATTTCAATCAGTTCAGGGTCAGCCCAACTCAGTACCAATGGCTCAACTTACCAACCCGTCTTTATTAATGGTAATACAGGTAGCGCAGGGAATTTCAGCGTTTACATCAAAAATACGGTAGAAGAAGATGTTACGCTAACCGCCTCAGCACGCATTACGAATTCTGACAGTACAACAGCAATTATCAGTGATAGCGTCACTATTACCTTTAAAAACGCGGTTGTAGACCCAACAACTACAGTAACAATCTCCTCAGTCACCTTAGATGCCCCCATTTATACACCTGTTGCTGCTGCAACAGCTAACGGTACGGACACAGCCAGTATTGTTGGACGGGTTTTATACAGCGACAGTACCCCTGTTGCAAATACAACCGTTAGCTTCTTAACCAGTAATGGGTTATCTATTCCAAATGCAACTACTGACAGTGCGGGTTTTTTCCGTCTTTCTTTGAGCAGTACAACGGTTGTTAGCTACACACTTCGTGCGGTTGTTGCAGGTATTTCTAGCAGTTCTATTACAGTTGCATTTATTGCGCGTGCCACAACACCTGATACAGAAACTCCCACATCACCCTCTAATGTCACTTTAATCGCCAGTCCATCTTCAACACTTGCTGATGGGACAAGTAGCATTACCTTGACGGCAATTGTGCGAGATTCTACCAGTACACCCATGACAGGAATACAAGTGAGTATTTCTGCTGCCGGTACAGCTGCTAGTACAGCACTGTTTGACAATGGTATTGTAAAAACGGGTTCATCAGGGACTGCCGTCTTTAAACTCACTAATACGGTAGCTGGTAACGTGTCCGTAACAGCGTCTGCTGTTGCACTCACCACTGCAGGTATTCCCAGTGGTACAACTGTAACAGATACTGAAGTCGTTACTTTCACCAATCCTGCAACACAAGTTGCTCAATTAGATGTCAGTTGCTCACCTGTTGGTACTTCTACTGGCACTGATGTGACTTGCGGTACAGGTTTAAAAGCCAATGGCACAGATCAAGCAACCATCAGCGTTGTGGCGCGTGATTCAACAGGAAAACCCGTTGCAAACGCACCTATCATTATTCTTGGCACGGGCGGTGCGGCAGTTGCTGACCCTTCATCAGGTGTAACAAATAGTAATGGTTTCTTCTCTGCTTCTGTCACTTCTACGGATGTAGGACCTGCTGATTTCACCGTAACGGTAGAGAATGTTTCTACAGGGGGTTCTAACATTGCTAAAAATGTCCGTATTAATTTTGAAGCAACTGCTGGTACTGCACCTGCTTTTATTGATGTAGAAGCAATCAACTCTCCACAACCTGCTGATGGAACTTCAAAAATTATATTGGTTGTTACACCACGGGATTCAACAAATACACCTATTACGGGTGCTGCTGTTGAAATTTTTGTTGATTCCATTAATGCAACTATTGCTGGTTCTACAGGTACAACCAATTCTTTAGGTGAATACCGTGCAACGGTAACTAGTACGGTTGCTGAAGAAAATATTTCTGTTGTCGCGGTTTCTAGTGGTGTTCGGTCAGATAAGAACAGTACACCATTAAAAATCACCTTTACTGGTGGTACAACGCTACCTGCTGACCAAATTCCTGACAGTTTGGTATTAACGGTTTCTCAACCCAGTGTTGAAACAGGCAGTAATATTGAAGTCACGTTGTTAGCTAGAAAGAATAACTCACCGTTAGGTGATGTTCCTATCGTCCTCTCTGCAACAGGGGATATTGCAGGATCAACCATTTTTACCGCATTCTCAGGAAAAACAGCAACCTCTTCAGGGGCTTTTACAACAACGGTTACCAGTAGTAAAGCAGGTACAGTTACTATTCAAGCCAGACTTAATGCTACAAATGTAGTGCTAACCAGCAATGCCATTGAATTAACCTTTAATCCTTCATCAGGCAGTACTGCAGATATTGCAAGTCTTGAGTTGCTCAGTAGTTCATCAACGTTAAATTCAGAAGGGGATAGTGATGGAGTGACTATCACGGGTTTGGTTAAAGACTCAAAAAATAACCTACTTAGTGACGTAACTATCAATTTCTCTTCAGTTTGTGGTATTCCAAGTACACCAACACCTGCCGATGGCTTAACTGTTACAACATGTGAAAGCGTTGACCCAACCACGAGTGAATCCCGTGCTGGCGCTGGTGGAGAATTGCTGCCGATTTTAATTTCTGGCACAACAACGGGGACACCCGGTGTAACGGATACTTCTGGACGGGCGCAAGCGCGTTTGACAACACAAAGTAATGCAGATAATCGCTACATTACCGTCATAGCGTCTGTGAGCAAAGGTGATGGAACAACTTTACAAAAAGCTATTTCCGTCAAGGTAATTGGTACAACATTAAATATTACGGGACCTTCCTCACTGATTATTAACAATGTGGGAACTTATGTTATTACTCTCCGTAATTCAAAAAATGATCCCCTCGCAGGTCAAACGTTATTAGTAACGTCAGCCAATGGAAACAACATTACTTATGGACAAACAACAGCAACACAAGTAAATGTTGTAACCGATGTAAGTGGACGGGCAGAGATTACCTTGCAAGCCAGTACTGGTTTGAGTAATCAAGGTATCTTAACTGACACGTTAAGTGCCTCTAAACCGGGGGCATCAGCAATTACACCTGCAACATTAGCCATTTCCATTTCAACTGATCAGTTGGAGGTTGTACCTGTTACTGCTAATGCTGATTGTTTAAGTATTACCGATTGTCAAATACCGATAGGCCAAACTCAGCAATTTAGAATTGTGTGGACACAAGCCAGTGGTCCTATTAGTGGTGATGTACAAGTGACATCAACACGCGGTACTTTAACACCGGGAAATACCGTATCATTAGATGCTGATACAACATGTAAAACAACGCCCTTTGTGGCAAACTGCTTTACATTGAGTTCTGCTGATGCAGGGGTTGCGACAGTGAGTATTAGTGGTGTTCGGACAACGCCACCGCCTCCCTCAATTACATTTAACATAACCTTTATTGCAACCACAGCTAGCAAACTAACATTGCAGGCATCCAGTACCGTGTTAAGTACCAACACGGCAGGAAGTACTGACCAACAATCCGAAATAACGGCAATTGTTCGTGATGCGAATGATAATCTTGTCAGTAATAAAACGGTTACATTTGTTTTAACCGATGTAACGGGTGGTTCTTTAACACAAGGTTCAGCGACTACCGATGCTTTCGGACGCGCAACTACAACTTATATTGCAGGTACGACAACCAGTTCAACTGATGGTGTGAAAATTACAGTTACTGTGGATGGTTTATCTGAGGTTATTAATTTAACGGTTGGACAGCGCAGTTTATTTGTCACGGTTGCATCAGGTAATGTTATTGAAGATGACCAGAACTTAGGTATTCGTTATAAATTACCGCATACTGTTTTAGTCACAGACTCCAATGGTTCACCTGTCAATAATAGTGTTGTTACACTGAGCATTTATCCGCACTACTATATTCGCGGTTCTTTGAGTGCTTCTAGCTATTATCAATGTATCAATGAAGATACAAATCGGAATGGGATATTAGATAGTGGAGAAGATTTAAATAGCAATGGTTCATTAGACCCAGGCGGGGTTATTACCTTGGATGCCTTAACAGTTACCACAGGTCCAACCACAAGCTCACCCAACACATCGGCAGGTTTTGCAGATTTTAATGTTGTGTATGCGAAACAGTATGCAAATTATCTCATCGATGTAGAGTTAAAAGCGCAAACCACTGTTTCAGGAAGCGAAGCATCAGATAGTTTATCTTTTGTTCCACCTTGTAGCAAAGCAGATGCAGATGCTGAAACATGCCCTGTTTCTAATCCTTTTGCATCAACAGCAGCATTACTGGGTGGATGTACCTTAGTGACACAAAATACAGGTGTTGTATTAGCTGATTCACAAATTCCTGATCTTGTAACCTTGGTAATTACGCCACCAACAATAAATGTTGATACCGTTAGTACTGATATATTAGGTGATGAGCTTGGACAATTAACCGTTGTTGCCCAGAAAATTGACCCAACATCGCCGACAGGAAAAATTGCTTTAAGTGGTATTCCTATTACGCTATATGTTGACCCAGTTGCCACGCCAGATATTAAAGGTTCTATTGTGTTTGGTGCCTCTTCTGGTACGACGACAGGTGATGCTGATACGGGTTCATTTGTTACCACGATTAAAGGACTATGTCCGGGTCAAGTCTCTATTACTGCGCGGATTGAAGCGACAAATAGTAATCTGCCTATCAGTAATGTAGCGACAGTTACCTTTGTACTAAAACAAGGGGCTACTAAACCCGCAGGTTGCCCATAACCCCTAGGCTAATCCCCTAAACCAACCATACCCTCTGCCTTAAAAACAGAGGGTATTTTTTTGTCCTTAATTTTTAGGTGATTACAAATATGGTGTAAATTACATTACTATTACCGCAAGTAATTTAAGAAATTTGTTGCCCTATATTAAGGGCATGGAGTTGGTTATGTCCTTAATTAGTCTAAATAATCAGGACACTGTTTCTTTAATAGAACAAATTGTGCGCGGGATTCAACAACAAGTGGATACGCGAATACTACGCAACGGAACACGCTTGCCTTCTATTCGCAAATTTGCAGAAACACACTGCATTAGTCGTTTTACGGTTGTTCAAGCCTACGATAAATTAGTGGCATCAGGCTATTTAGAATCACGGAAAGGCTCAGGATTTTATGTTACTAAACCAATCACCAATGAAGTGATTATAGAAAATCCCTGTCATTTAGAACGGGCTGTTGATGTCTTATGGTTGTTACATCAATCTTTTCATACGAGTGACCATTACGCTTCCCCCGGTTGTGGCTGGTTACCTGTGGAATGGCGCGATGAAGCCAGTTTACAAAAAGCCATGCGGACAGTGTCACGGCATCACGACTACGCAAGCGGTGGATATGGCAATATTTATGGCTATACGCCCTTACGTCAAGACTTACAAAAACGCCTTGCGGAACTGGGCATTGTCACGACAATACAGAATATTATAACCACCTATGGGGCTACACATGCCATAGACTTAGTTGGACGTTATTTGGTACGCCCCGGTGATGCTGTATTGGTTGATGACCCCGGTTATTACACGTTATTTGGTCATTTAAAAGCCTTAGGGGCAACATTAGTGGGTGTACCTCGCACACTAGATGGTTCTGACACACAAGTAATGGAGTCACTGATTCAACGATATAAGCCAAAAGTATTTTTTACAAATACCGTCTTGCATAACCCAACAGGAACTAGTTTAAGCCAAGCCAATGCCCATCGTATTTTACAACTCGCGGAAAAATATGATTTAACTATTATTGAAGACGATGTTTATGGTGATTTTAGCCCGTCAAATGTGCCACGTTTAGCAACGTTAGACCATTTACAGCGCGTGATTTATATCAGCAGTTTTTCTAAAACGATTACTACCAGTGTGCGAGTTGGGTTTCTTGCTGCTCGAGCGGACATATTACACGCATTAGTTGACCTAAAATTATTAACCAGTTTAACAACCTCAGAAACCAATGAACGCGTTGTACACCAAGTACTTGTTGATGGTTATTACCGTAAACATTTGGATAAATTGCGGATGCGCGTGCAAATCGCGCGTGAAAAAACCATGAAACAACTAGAAAAAGCAGGATTGGAAATTTTTGCAGAAACTGAACACGGTTTATTTATTTGGGCGAAGTTACCAGATTGTCACGATGCCGCCCATATTGCGAGTTTAGCCGCCAAACAGGGAATTATGCTTGCACCGGGGAATGTATTTCGCCCACATCAAGAATCTTCACCTTGGTTACGCTTTAATGCGGCATTTTGTGAAAATGCGGACATTTTTCGGTTTTTAGCAGAAATTCATCATTAATATTATTAGAGGGTGCAAATCCCTTTGCACTGTCTAAGCTACACAGTTAAGAGGGCTAAACCTTTTTGATAAGCTTCACTAAATTCTTTCAAACCGTGTGAACCACCATTAATAGCCCGACGCGCACTTTTTAAATCATTTGCTTCTAATGCACGTTTTATTCTGGCTTCTTTGTCCAAAATAAAATGTGCCAATAAACGCGATGCAATAGTAGGATCATTAGCTAAGTCTGGATTATCAATTAACTGAGTGCTTAATTTTAATCGTTCGCTGTATTTTGCATAATTAACACGCCCTGTTAATTGAATAAATCCCCGTCCTCTAAAACGCTCTCCATCAGGCTCACCCCGATTGCCTAAATCTGCACGATTATCATATAAATTAAATGGATGCCCATCAGGGGAAGTATTAAACTTAGACTTATATTCGCTAATGGGTTCAAAACGCACAGATTCTACACGGATAGTTGCTAATGCAAGCAATACCAATTTTTTATCAATTAATCCCATGATTTTAAAAGCAGATAATATTTCGGGTAAATATTTTTCAATATTGCGCCGTGAAACAGCAGGAAACAAAGCTGCAACAAAATCAACCGTAAAATCAGCAAGACTATCAACGGATTCAGAAGATTCTGAGGGTATTATAACCGCGCTTGAATCGACAAAATCAACGGTCGGTGTAATAGTGTCAGGTATTGGTGTGGATTCTACGGTGGGTGATTGCTTTAAATCGTCAGTAATATCAGGCATGATTGTGCATCTCTGTGTAAAAAATAACTAATCCGTTTCATTATTCTGCGCAGGCGGTTGTTTCATCTGCTCTGCTTCTAAAAGAGCCAAACGTTGTGCTAAACGGCGCATTTTGCGTTCTAGTTGCGATTGATGCAAATCAATACTTAATACTTTTATTAAAATCATACTCATGCCCAATACAAATAATAAGGTTGGTGGATAACTAATCCCCAGTTGTAAGGCAAAAAAATCAATGATTCTAGGAAAAATCCCTAGAATGACGACTAGAAACGCAGTTAATAACCACCAAAAGGCATGATGACCATGTAAACGGTCACGACGAATTAACCATAAAATGGTGGTAGCAAGTCCTAATCCTAATACGGCGGAAGTCACTTGATAGGTCATTTAAAAATCGTAGGAGTAAGAGGTAATTGCCGAATTCTAATCCGTTTTGAGCGGGCAAGACAGAGCGTCAAGGTATAAACCATATAGTGCGTGACTGCCCACCATGAGCTAAAAATGCGAGAATGCCCACTGCTACGTGGATACATGAGAATTGGCACTTCCTCAATGAGTAAGTTATTTTGGGATAATAACATTAAAACACCCATATCCTGATAATCCAATAATGTCGCTTCATTAGAGGCTAAAATCGCAATGGCTTTTTTATTATAACCTCTTAAGCCAGAAGTTAAATCTTCTAAAGTAACACCCGATAACCAGCGAAACAGTGACCACGCCAAGCGACGCGCTAGGCTTCCACGTTGGGGGTGCGCGCCAATCACAACATCACAATACGCGGGGGCGAGTGTTGCTAACAGTGTTGGGATTGATTCGGGTTCGTGCTGTCCGTCTGCGTCCATCGTAATGGCGATGTCATATCCTTGTTGCCACGCATAACGCAAGCCTGTTTGTGTTGCGCCCCACGCACCGAGTGAATAAGCCAGCGGGATAACATACGCCCCTGCTTGACGAGCAATTGTTGCAGTGTCATCTTGGCTAGCATCATCAATGACAACAATTTGCCCAAAAAAACAGCGTTGAATGCCCTGAATAACCGTTCCAACACTTTGAGCTTCATTCTTTGCAGGGATTAAAATAACAACTTTTTTATGTAACTCATAATCTTGCATAGTAACACACGTTGAGATAAAAAGTTTTATCTTATCATACCGTGATTTTATTGCTTGTGTTGCTTGTTATCCATGAGAAATCATACAATTTTACCCGTCATTCCCCATTATTTTCCGCAAATACTATGAAAAAAACATACGGTTTATGTATTGTATTATTGCTTTGCTATTTGACTGCTTGTGGGCAAAAAGGCGATTTAGTCCGTCCAGTGCCTGATGATGTACAAGCTTTGTCTAAAAAAAGCCCCGTGATTCCCGTACATTCTAAAACCAATGAGAATAAATAAATGGATTGTTTTCAGTATAGAAACGGCGTGTTACACGCTGAAGATATTAGTTTAGTGAGCATTGCTGAGCAGTATGGCACGCCTTGTTATGTTTATTCGCGCACCGCTATTGAACAGCAATGGCGAACTTTTGATAGAGCCTTAACCGCTTATCCGCATTTGATTTGTTATGCAGTAAAAGCAAATTCAAACCTTGCTGTATTAAATACCTTAGCACAACTCGGTGCAGGTTTTGACATCGTATCTGGTGGCGAATTAGAACGGGTTTTACACGCGGGTGGACAGGCAAACAAAATTGTATTTTCTGGCGTGGGTAAAACCATTGCTGAAATGCAGAGAGCATTAGAGCTTGGTATTTTTTGTTTTAATGTTGAATCAGAAGCAGAATTATTCCGCCTTAATGACGTTGCGGGCAAAATGGGCAAGCGCGCGCCTGTTTCATTGCGTGTTAATCCTGATGTGGATGCTAAAACGCACCCGTATATTTCTACGGGAATGAAAAAAAATAAGTTTGGTATTGATATCGCACTTGCACCATTGGTTTATGCAACGGCTGCTCAGTTGCCACATATTGAAGTAACAGGGGTTGATTGTCATATCGGCTCACAACTGACCGAAATTACACCTTTTATTGATGCAGCACAGCGTGTTATGCAATTAGTCGCTACCTTAAAGCAACAAGGAATTGAGCTGAAACATGTTGATTTTGGTGGCGGTTTAGGGGTGCAATATGATGCGGAAACACCACCGAGTGTTGTCGAGTATGCGCAAGCCTTACAAGCTATTTTAGGTAATGCGCCTTATCAAATTGTGTTTGAACCGGGGCGCGTTATCGTTGCAAATGCAGGTATTCTGTTAACCAAAGTAGAATATTTAAAGCAAACACCTGAAAAGCATTTTGCCATTGTTGATGCGGCAATGAATGATTTAATCCGCCCTGCATTGTATAGCGCGTGGCAAGCCGTTAGCCCTGTCATACCGCGTGAAGATATATCATCACAAGAATATGACATTGTAGGACCTATTTGTGAAACAGGCGATTTTTTAGCAAAAGACCGTAATCTATCTTTACAACCAGATGATTTATTAGCGATTCGTTCAGCAGGTGCGTATGGTTTTGCAATGAGTTCGAATTATAACAGCCGTCCACGTGTTGCCGAGATTATGGTACAGGGTGCAGAATGTCGTGTGATTCGCCAACGGGAGAATGTGGCAGATTTGTGGGCGTTGGAGCGTATTTGGTAATTTATTAACGGAATAAACTTTATTCAGACTGGCTTTAATGTCTGGTTGTGGGAAGGCAGATAACACCGCTTCAAACGGTGTTATCTGCGGTCAGGTTATAAAAATAAGGTTAATACCCCTGTATAACCATACAAGCGTTGGTGCGAAATTTCCCCATTAGCAAAAAAACCAACCAGTGGAACATCGCCTAATACCGATTGGATAATCTTTAGCTCTTCAGAGTTTTCCCCAAATAAATTTGCACCCCGTCCTAAGCAAGAATAATAAACGCCCCCTTTTGGCGTGGTTGTTAGACCTTTTTTAATATTATTCAGCATTTTTATCAGGTCTTCGCGGGCTGTTCGTGAGTCGCGCTGAGCAAATATAATGGGTGTTCCTGTATTCACTAATTCACCAATAGCCACTAATTTATTTTCCTTATCAATCCCGACTAAATTACGGATTAAATAATCGCCTGTGTCTGAGCCTTGCACAGGTAAGGCTGCAAAAATATGCCCCGCAACTTGATTTAAATCATTGGCTAATTCTTCACCTATATCTTCATTAAAAACATCTAGTGCTGGACGGTCATCTAATTTAACCAGTACGTTATAGCTAGATTCAGTAATTTGATGACGTTGCCCTATGGTTGCACACCCCTGTGTTAAACGGGTTGTTACCACAACATTACTGTCAAACATTACGCCCGATAAATTACCTTCTGTAATATTATCCGCTATTTGAAAATAGTGTTGGCGCGAACTGGTTAAGCCACCTACTAAGAACCCCTCGCCCATGCGTTCACTCAATTGCGTGATTTGATGCGCAATTTTTTGATTGCGTGGGTCGCCGTGTACAACAGCAAATAACGGTTGTTTGCTCGCTAACCATGTTTGATGCGTGCTGACAAAATCGTCAAAATCTTCATTAGTGGTACTAAAAATATTAAAAGAATTTTCAGGAAATTGACCTAACATCATCACAATAGCAGGGGAATTAAAATATTCTTGTCCTGTGCAGCAGATACCAATTCCCGTTGTACCCACCCAATGTTCTATTTGAGTACGGTGTTTTAAGTGCGACAAAATATCATAGACAGACTCAGCAAATTTATCCGTTAGATATAAAAAGCCTAAGTTGGCAGGTTTATTTAAGTCCATTTGTGCAAGACAACTTTCCATTGCTTCTTGCCATTGTGTTGCACTGGCGTGACCTATTTGAAAACTATCCATGCCAATAATCTCCCAATTAGTGAATAAAAAGAGTTATAAATAGGGTTGTACCAAATGATGTAAATCCTGACAACAAATATAGTAACCGTATTTTAAAAAGAGAATAAGAAATGACCTATTCAACAGATTTCCGTAAAAAAGTATTGCTCGTTACCAAGTTTCACTTGGTAATGCTTGGCGGGTACTTGAACGCCCCACGCCTAAGTCCGCTTGTACTCGGCAAGCGGAGCTTGCAAGGCAGGCATTACCGAGCAGAGCTTGGTAACGAGCAAAATGATGTAAATCCTGACAACAAATATAATCGGTAATGCAGAACAAACAATTTAATAATCACTGAGTGCCGTCAATTTGATATGTAGATGTTCAGTATTTTTTTCTACTTGAATCGGGCTAAATATTTCCGCTTGTGTAATTGTAATCAGGGATTCTTTGGCTAATTCTAAAATGGCTAATAAGGTGACAACAACACCCGCCCGTCCTTCTTCTACGGTAAATAGGTGAATAAACGCCACTGCTCGCCCTTGTTCTAAACACGCCAATATCATTCCCATGCGTTCACGTACAGATAAAGGCTCTAGCATAATTTGATGTGAACGAAACAAGGCAGCACGTGCCATTAATTCTTTCATAGCAAGTAATAAAGCTGACCATGGAATAGTCGGAATAATCACTTCATAGGGGATTTCTGGCGTATCCACGCTAACAGGGAAAAGCTCCCGCCCGACTTGGGGCATGACAGCAAATGTTTCTGCCGCCTTTTTAAAACGGGCATATTCCTGTAGTTGTTGAACTAGTTTTGCTCGAGGGTCATTTGCTGGGTCATCTTCAGCACGTGCTTGATGTTCAGGTAATAACAAGCGCGATTTAATTTCCATTAAAACAGCCGCCATCACTAAATATTCAGCCGCCAAATCAAGCTGAAAATCTTTCATTAAATCAATAAACTGCAAGTATTGACGTGTAACTTCGGCAATCGGAATATCTAAAATATTGATATTTTGATGTTGGATGAGATACAGCAATAAGTCTAAAGGGCCTTCAAACTGTTCTAAAAAAACCTTTAGCGCATCAGGCGGAATATATAAATCATCAGGTAAATCAATAAAAGGCGCGCCCTCAATAATGGCTAGCGGATTATCGAGGGGGGAAGATTCTGGTGTATCAGTGACTATATTCATTACTCAATCACAATTGCCGTATCTTTCACAATAATATCATTCATCTTTAGCGTATCAATCATGATTGTGCCTTGCAGATTGGTTGCCTGTATTTCTGCCCAAGGCAAGTCGGGTAAGATTGTGTTTGTCGACTTATTATTGGCGGTTTGTGTCGGTGCTAAATAACGGTCTGCATCAATATCATCCACTTGCAACGCGAGTTTTCCTATTAATGGTTGCCACGCACTTACGTTGATATAACCGCGTAAACGGCTTTGATCTACACGTAAGTTAATATCGGTTAATTGTACGCTATGTAAATCACTCTTAACTTGCAGACTTAATTCCGCCGCGTCTAAAGCCTTTGCATCGCGGGTACTGGGCGGAGAAATATTTAATTTTTTCAATAGTTCACGTGGACTAAAGCTGGCTAGTTGTATCGTGCCTAACAGGACGGGTTGGGTTGTCCATTGCGTAAAATTGGCTTGTCCTGTCAGACGTAGCCCAAAAGCACTTAATACGGATTGTTCTAACGTTGCTGTTTTGGCGGGTACATTTATTTGCAAATTATTGATAGATGCGTTGTTATCATCGATAATACCTTGTAAATCCACCTTTAACGCTTCACGTGTGCCATTTACAGCCAAGCGCAACGCCGCTGTTTTTAAGGGCAAATAGGCAAGTTCAGGAATGGTAAAATCAAATGTTTGTAAAAATTCTTTTAAAGAAAATGGTTTAACAATTAACTCACCAATAAATAAGGGATTTGTAAAAAGTTGTTGAATTGTTAAAACGGCGGTTGCATTCAGATTTGCGATTTGTAGCACAAAATTGACCATTTGTAATTGTTGTGTATTTATATCTAATTGAATTTGTGGAATAGTTAAAGTATGTTTATCCAGTTGAATATTAATATTATTAAGACTGACTTTATCTTGCAATGTGGCATCAATCTCAGCACTCGCATTAATAGATTGTAATTTATCACTATTATTTATGTTGATACCCAGTTGTTTTAAGGCAATTTGTGGGGCAAAAGATGGAACAGTGAGTTTACCCGTTAAATGTGGGTTAGTGAGTAAATTTTGCGTATTAAGTTGTAACTGTATATTTATATTGTCTAATAAATTGATTTGTAAAGTATCTATAGCGAGTTGTTGTTGCGCAATGTCAACAAAAAGTTGGGTATTAATCCGTAACGTTTGTTGCTGATTGGGAATAGCTTGCCCTGTTGCTGTCAGCGTCATGGTCAATGGGTTTAAACGATATTGCTGTTTTGTTGGGGTCAGTTGAATTTGGGTATTTAACGCTATTTCCGTTTTTAAATTAGTGGATAATAGTTGACTGGCTAAATGGAGCGGTAGCACTTGTTGATTTAAGGGATACGCCAGAGTCCCCATGTCTATATTTAAATTTGTCGCACTGTAATGTTGTTGTTGCTGTACATCATCCCAGTGAATTTGTGCCTGTTGTAACGTCGTTTGTTGAATCTCAATGCTAAAACTGTTTGATGCTGTATTATCTGTCGTGGCGGATTTATTAGATAAATCTTCCCAGTTCCCTTGTCCCAGTATATTACGTTGTAAATTTAGATTAACCCCTGACAGTAATACTTTTTCCAGCACAATGCGTTTCATCAACAACGGCAAAATCTGCAACCGTATCTCAGTATTTTCTATAGAAATAAAGGCAATTTTATCAAAATTTTCTGCATTACTAAGCCATGTTTTTCCCATGGTTATGCTAATGCGTGGCAACAATGAGATGCTAATGTCGCCCTCAATGTATAAAGTGCGTCCTGTTGCGGTTTTAACCATTTCAGCCAGCGTACTTTTATAATCGTTTGGGTTAATCAGTTGACTGGCAACAATAATACTAAAGAGTAAGACTAAAAAAACGACACCAATAATTTTGAGAATTTTCATTACTTTTCTGCAAAAAAATTAAGGGAATATACTCACAACACTACCTTATTTGCTGTTACCTCGCTATCGCTTTTTTTTGAGGATGCTGAGTTGAATAACGGCAAAAATGGCGGACAGCGTAAACGTTAGTTAGCTGGTTTTGTTGGCACGTTGATAACTTCAGCAAATTGAATAACAGGCAGTGGGGGATATGCTTTTAAGGCCGTTGCAATTTTCATATTAATAATAAAAGAAAAACGCTTGAGGGTTTCTATAGGAATTTCTTGAGGGGGAATTTTTTCTACCAGTATTTGTTCTGCTTTGTATGCAGTGAATTGTCCTAGACTGTAATAACCACTGACCAACCCTATCATTGCATCTGCTTTGCGTACAGATTGTTCAGTCGCGGTAAAGGTGGGTAATTTATATAATAATGCGGTACGTGTCAGCACATCGGCATTTGCGCCCGCGACAAAAGAATCAGGCCCGATATATAAGTAATCTACTTTTTCCCGCGCCATTTTTTCTACTAAATCGGGCAATAATTCGGGTAATGGTTGTTCTGCGGCATCTAGGGGAACTGCCATTGCGACCAGTTCAAAATTGAGTTTTTTAGCTTGTGCGCGAAGTTCTTGCACAATAATCACTGAATTTTGTTCTTTTTCATTATAAATAACGCCCAATCGTTTAAACGGTTTATAGCTAATCAATGTATTTAATTGGGTTTCAAGTGGTGCAACATGACTTGTTCCTGTGATATTACGCCCAGATGAAGCATTATTAGCAACAATGCCCGAGCTAACGGCATCAGTTACTAATGTAAAAACAACGGGTATATCCGTAATATGTTTCTCGGGTTTTACTTCTTTTTCTTTGCCTACCAGACCAAGCGTCACGGGTGTTGTTACGGCATAGACCAAATCAGGTTTTGTCTGTTTAATCTCGGCAATAACGTCAGGAAATTTGCTACTGTCCCGATTCATATCTCTTACAATAAATTCAGCAGGAATTTTATTATTTTTGAAGTAGTCACGAAAACCAATATCCACTTCCGTTTCTCCCCGCCAAACCACCATATAGATTTTAAACGGTTTAACCGTTTCATCCGCATAAAGCACGATATTATAAAGTGATAACAGGAAAATAATTAGAAAGCGTAAATTATTCATGTGGTGCTTACCACCTCTGTTGTGGTGTTTGAGGTTGTGCCAAGAAAAGAAAAAAACAGGGTAAACAACACCGCACTAATTAATAACCAAATCCCAATCCCAATAATTGCACCTGTGTATCCATAGAAACCGACAAAAATCGCGGCGATTAGTGAACCTGCAACCGCACCCATGCGTTCAATTAAGCGAAAGAAACTGATGACGGTTGCTTGTCCAAGACGGCGTGATTCTTCAGGGCAAATATCAGGTACAAGCGCGAGTTGTGGGGAAAGACTGATTGCGTGGGCAATACCCAATAGGGTAACGCTAATGACGATGGCAAAAGTATTTTGCCATTCAATAATTAATAAAATCCCAATCGCGCCCAAAAATCCGCCAAAACTGACAAATTGCCGTTTTTTCCCTAAGCGATCGGCTAATGTCGCCGAAAAAGGGGAAATTAAAATCGCAGCGATACCATACAACATTAACACACGCCCAATCGTTGCCTGATTATTATCTAATGAATTCAAGTATAAAGGAACTAAAAAGAAAATAAATCCTGTAAGGGCAAACTTGGTTGGAAATGCACTGAGTAACGATAAGATAACAAAGCGTATATTCTTAAAAAGAACCAGCATTTCTATAAATGTCGCGGGTTTTACTTGGGATTTGTTGGTATTTTTACGTGTACTTTCGTCCGCTAGAAATAAATAAACCATCATTCCTGCGGGTAGCGATAAAATCGCAGACATGATAAAAACCGCCCGAAAACCAATTTGATCCGCCAAAATCCCACCAATTGGAGGGCCACACATTGCGGCCGCCATCACTGCCCCGACAAACATTGCCATGCCTTGTGAACGATTGGTTGCTGTGGTGTTATTAGCAATATAGCCTTGACATGCAATAAACATCATGCCGTACCCAAAGGCGGAGAAGCTACGCCAGAAAAGCAGGTCATATAAGTTAAACGCAAGGCTTGCCCCCAGAAAACCAATGGTGCTGGGAATTAATCCAATCAAGAAAATACGACGGCTGCCATAGTAGTCGGACCAACGCCCAGACATAGGCATTGCAACGGCAACTAGAAACATAAATAAGGAAATGGGTAACCCGATAACCACTTGTTGGGATAATCCGGGAATGGGGGCGTATAGCTCACGGACATAAAGGGGAAAAAATGAGCGAGACAGCTCTTCAGCAAACATAAATAAAAATACAGGGATACGAATATTTATCAGGTTTTTTTCTGAGAGCTTGTAGGGGGGTTCTGTGCTGACTATATAGCGTTCTTTAAAATCGTTAAGGAGATGCAGGCTATCTTTGCCTTTATTGGCTAAGGTTTCAATTTGGTGGCTTATCTGTTGATATTGTAAATTTACTTTCTGGATAAGATTATTAAATGCACTGACAAATCGTCCGATTTCATCTTGGGATTGGTTTGCTATCGTATAGCTAAAATTGCCGCGTCGTGCGCGGGATAAGACATTATTAATTAAGCGAATGGGGGTGGAAATATTAAAAGTAATCAGGAAAAGTAATAATTCAAATGTAATCAGCAGGGAAACCAGCAGAACAATCAGAATATCGTAGGTAATTTCTTCTAAGCTGTTTTGAACAAATTTTTGATCAATACCAATATGTAACGTACCAACTAATTGTTCATCAACAATAATGGGCATCATTGTGTCATAAAACCCCTCAAGCAGAACGATATTACTTGCACCATTCGTTAAAACGGTTTTATTAGGAGTATCATGAAAATAAGTGTGTAGATTATTATTTGTTTCGCCATGTGAATAAATGATATTGCCTGTTTTATTAATAATGGCGATATATTTTATGTCATTATGGTCAGAAACCACTTTCTTTAAAAAAATATCAACGCCTTCTAATTGTTCAAAAGGAACGCCATAGCTTACGGTGCGGAGAATAAGTTGATTAATCGTATTGCCAACGGCGACTGATTTTTTATTAATTTCAGGCATTAATTCATTTTCAAATGCTTGTAAGGAAAAGTAAGAGATTCCCGCAGAGGAAAAAATTAATAAAATCAGTGATAGTGTAAATAATTGATTGCGAATTTTTTTTGCGTATTCGGTGCTTTCTGGAATAGGTTGTTCTGTCATGTTCTTTCTTCAAGCGTCTTAAGGGTTTGTTGCACCTGATATAAGGCGGCTAAGGCTTCTTCGCTCTTGTCTTTAAATTCACAGACATGTTGTTCTAGCTCTGACATGTTCATTTTCTTTTCGCTTATTCCATCTTCATGCATCACGCTGGGATTGTCAGCCGTCTTTTGTAAAGAAGCACTCATTTTTGCAAAACTGCGGGTAATTTCACGAAAGAACAGAAAAACAATTAAAATTGTTAAAATTCCAAAACTACTAATAGCGATAAAGAAAATTTTGGATAGCTGAATGAACATGCTTTGTACTTTACTTTGATGATAGGCTTTAGACGAGCGTAACGCGACACCACCAACAGTTTTACCAAAGTTATTGATGAGGGGAACACCCACAATAAATGCATCTTGATCAGTAACTGTCCAATAGGCTTCTTTTGTTAAACGTTGTTGTGTTTTTAACCAGTTATCAGGGACAATTTGCCCTACTTCTACCATGCTAGTACTAGAGCCTGTCATCAAATAAGAAGGGTTAAAGGTTCAAGCTAAAAGAATCAAGGTAGAAGCCAAATAAACCCCACTTAAGAAATTCCTAGCGCGTTTATCATATCGTGTAGCTATTGCACGATATTGCTTTAATTTACCAAAGAAATGCTCGATTAAATAACGTGCCTTATAAAGAGCTTTATCATAATCAGGTGGATTTAAACGATTTTTCCTGAACGGAATCACAGGTTCTATGCTTTTCTGTTTTAAAACATCTCTAACCCGTTCATCAGCATCATAAGCCTTATCAGCCAATAAAGCGTTTGCCTTTATCTGAGGAATAAGAGCATCAGCCCCTTCAAGGTCGCTTGCCTGTCCCGCAGTCAAAAAAAAAGGGTCGGATTGCCCAGTGCGTCAACAACGGAGTTAATCTTGGTACTTAAACCCCCTGCGCTACGTCCAATGGCTTCATCTGCGCCACCACCACTACTATGTTGATGCGCTCTAACTATTGTGCTGTCTATCATGGCATATTCATTATCGGCATCGGCACTTAGTATCTTGAAAACACGTTCCCAGACACCTTTCTTAGACCAACGACTGAAGCGGGTATGGACGACACGGAAATCACCAAAGCGTTCGGGGAGGTCGCGCCAAGGAATGCCACTGCGATAACGGAATAGAACAGCATCAATAAACAAGCGGTTATCTTTAGCCGTCATCCCGACATGTCCTTTACGCCCAGGGAGTAGCGGTTCTAGTTTTGACCATTGTTCATCGGTTAAGGCATAGCGACGACTCATTGTTTTATCCTTGGCGATATCTGGGTATATACCTATAATATAACATTTTTTACTATTTGATGACACGCCCTAAAGAGTAATGCCCCTGTTTGGTCAAAAATATCAATAGAGAAAATTTGCTCGTCTTGTTGTGCAATCCGTTCAATAATTTTTTGAGTGTTGTTAATTTCGGCTAAAGATAACCCTAGGTTAATGCTGTTCTCTAAGGTATTTTTTAAGTCTAATACCAACACAACAAAACGGGATTGCACAAGACTAGAAAAGGTTTTTTCATACTTGAAATAATTTAATAAACTAATCATCCCCAATGCAAAAGACAAAAGCAGGATAATTGTGAAGGAGATTTTAAGGGTTAAGTTAAGACGCATAACATCGCTTGTTTAAAACATAAGTAAACGGGAAGTGGTAATGTTTTGGAAAAAAAAGATTGTATCGAGATGCAAAAAGGATTATTTACGCACAAAAACGGGTAAAACACCCTCATTTTAATCGGACTAAACGAAATCCACCACTATGACTATAGTCTGTTTTGAGCATTTTAAAACGCGCTGCCATGCGTGAAAATGTTGGACGATAATTCCATGCTCCTCCTCGAACAACAACTTGCTCAGATAGTTGTGTTACAGAACATTCTTTTTCTGGTGGAGAATATGTTGCATGATAGCTTGTACAAGTCCATTCCCATACATTGCCTACAATATCGTATAAACCAAAGGGATTCGCTTGAAAATGACCAACTGGAGCAGTGACTGTAAAACCGTCATCGCATTCATAACCAGACCAACTAAACGGATTATATTTCAATGAATGTGCATCATGGACATTTGCATATTGACAGGCTTGTTTAGCATCAGCCCCCCAAAAATAAGGCGTTTGTGTTCCCCCGCGCCCAGCATATTCCCATTGCGTTTCTGTTGGTAACTGTAGGGTATATCCCGCGATTTTGCTTAGCCATTGCGCATAGTCTTGTGCATCTTGCCATGTTACTTTTATAACAGGTTGTTCATTTTCATTTAACGATTGTTCGCTGTAAGTTCCACTATCATGACTGGGTTTAAACAGTCGATATTGCGCATTCGTGACTTCTGTCTGTCCCATCCAAAATCCTTGTACGCACGCTTTATGCGTAGGGGACTCATCCACATATCTCCCGCCCTCTGTGTCTGGGCTACCCATATTAAAACACCCATCAGGTATCCAGACAAAAACCATTTTTGTGTTTGGTTCTTGCCATGTTTTAAGATTCTTTTTAGCTTCTATTTTATTGTCTGGTTTTATTTCTGGTTTATTATCGGGTGCGGGTCGTATTTGAACAGGTGCTTGGTTTTGCTCTACTTTATCAATAGGATTAACAGGGTTAGAGATAGTTGGCTTACCATTATGAGGATGGGTATTTGTTAGTGTTGGTACGGGTTTTTCAACAGGTGGGACAATAGGGGCTTGAGGTTCTGTCGTTGTTGTTATTTTTTGTTGCAGTACATCAATTTCTTTTGTTAATTCGGCAATGGCTTTATGTTTTGGATTAACTTTTTTCAATCGAGATAGAAAAACCCGTGCTTTTTCTACGGTTTCTTTCTCAATAGCTTGTTTTGTTAAGGTTTCATATTCACGAGCAATGCTTTCTAACCCGTCTAAAGCCGTTTTATTGCGCGGTTCAATTTTTAATACTTGTTTATAACAATCAAAGGCAGTACCTGATTTACCTGTTAATAAGCGTTTCGCATCCAAATGTGTTTGGCAAGTATTTAAAAGCACTGGGACAGACACCGTTGTAGGCTCGTCAGGTGTAGGGATTACAACAGACTGCGTCACTACAGGAGAAGAGGGTGAGTTTATCACATTATTCTCAACGGCTTGTGTCGGCAATGTGCCTAAAAATAAGGGAAATGTGACCGTCAGAATTATCGAGTAATAACGCATAAATAACAGTGAATTCAAATTTTTGAGTAAAAAGGGCTATAAATAATAAAAATGCAAAAACTAAACCATATTTATAATCTACTTAATCCTAAAACTATTCAACTAAAATTTAAATCCAGAAATACTTAATATCTATATGACCACCATAAAATGGTAATATTCACAAGATAATAGTCTTACTGATGACTTGCTAAAATGGGCTTTCTCAAGACAGGTTAAGACTCCTCCTTAAAATAGGTGATTGTTTTATTTCAAGTCCATTTTAATAAAATTGGGTGAATCCGTTTATCAAAACGAGAAAACGTATAAATTAGTTGATGCTTAAGTCTAAATGACTTTAATTTAACCCTCAACATTTTAAGAGAAAAAACGATAATGCAAAAAATCCCTACAGAAGTACAAAAAGATAATAATGCATTAGATATTCGTCTTGTGCGTACAGTAACGGATTGTCGCCACTTTCAAATGGTGCAACAACGGGTTTGGATGTCGGATGATATTGATTTAATTCCCTTTCATGTCGCAATGACCATTGCAAAAAATGGGGGGATATTGCTGGTTGCCAGAACCGCTGATGGCCCTCCAGAATTAGACAGAATGGTAGGAATGGTGATTGGCTGGCCGGGATTGGTTTTGCGAATGGCAGATGGCTCTATGGTTTATAAACATTGTAGCCACATGACGGGCGTATTACCCGAATGGCGGAGTAGGGATATTGGCTTGCGTCTAAAATTAGCACAGCGTGAGGAAATTCTTGCTCAAGGCGTAACAGATTGGATTACTTGGACATTTGACCCATTGCAACATGTTAACGCCGTTTTTAATCTGCATCGTTTAGGCACAACCAGCAATATTTACATGCGCAATATTTATGGGGAAATGCGGGATGAAATTAATGCAGGCTTGCCGACCGACCGTTTACAAGTTGACTGGCGTATTCGAAGCCAATGGGTAGAGGACGTACTGGCGGATAAACGGGATAATAGTTTGTGGCAAGTTGAAGCAGATAAAATGCAAATTTTAGCAACCCAAGAATGGGGGGATGGATTACATCAACCCTTACGCCCTAATACACTGGAACTGGAAGGCAACCCCATTGCAGTTCCCATTCCAGACAGTGTGGATGCTATTCGTAAACAGAGTATTGCATTAATGATTGAATGGCGTTTATTTATGCGAACAGTATTTGAAGAAGCATTTGGCGCAGGCTACGTTATTATCGACTGCGTGCAGTTCCAGAATACAGGGCTAAAATTAGGCTGGCATTATATTTTAGTTCCTGCTTATACCATTCATTATCGACTGTTAAAGAATAATCGCGATAGCAAGTAATCAACTTGTTACTTGTAAAGATAATAATTGTTGTAGGGTGCATTCGTATCGCGTAACGCACCCTATACGGTAAATATTTTAATTCAACTAGTTACTATTGTTAGCAGAAGGGTTTATTCTTCCCGACTTAATAAGGCAGTGACAAAATTTTCCGCAGAAAATACTCGTAAATCATCAGATTGTTCGCCAACACCAATAAAACGAATCGGTAAATTCAGTTTTTTTGCTACCGCGAAAATCATTCCGCCTTTTGCCGTACCGTCCAATTTTGTTAAAGTAATTCCCGTTACACCAACAGCTTGATGAAATTGTTGCGCTTGTACTAGGGCATTTTGTCCGATACTTGCGTCTAATACCAACATAATCTCATGTGGCGCGCTATCATCCAATTTTTGTAACACACGCTTAACCTTTTGCAATTCTGCCATCAGGTTGCTTTGTGTGTGCAAGCGTCCTGCGGTATCTGCAATTAACACATCAATACCTTTTGCCGTCGCCGATTGCAATGCGTCAAAAATGACTGATGCTGAGTCCGCTCGCCCTTGTTGTGCAATAACAGATACTTGATTCCGCTCACCCCACACTTGTAACTGCTCAACGGCTGCCGCGCGGAATGTATCACCCGCCGCTAACATTACCGACCGCCCTTCTGCCTGAAAACGTTTCGCTAATTTACCAATCGTTGTAGTCTTGCCTGCACCATTGACACCAACCATAAGTAATACAAAAGGTTTATTTGATTTTTCAGGCAACACTAAGGGTTTTTCAGCCGTTTGTAACAAGCTCAACATATCAGCTTGTAATGCCGTAAATAAAGCATCCGAATCTTTTAATTGTTGTCGTGATGCCCGCTCGGTTAAATCTTTAATCATCGCTTGCGTGGCATCTACCCCCATATCTGCGGATAACAACAAGGTTTCTAACTCATCCAACAGTGTCGCATCGATTGCCTTCTTACCCAGCAATAAATGCGCTAATCCACTGGTTAGGTTTTCACGGGTACGACTTAATCCTTGTTTTAAACGATTTAATAAACTGGGTTTTGCTGTCTGTTCAGGACTGATTTCTGTAGCGGGTGTCACTGATGAATTTTCTTGCTTTTTGCCGAATATAAACATAGTTTTTCAATTGGTTACAAATTATGGAGTAAGGGGAATTCGTGTTTTTATAATGTAGCTTTATAAAACAGATACAAGTGAAAATATCTTGTCGAGGCGGATTTGTTCATATATAGCCATTTCTAGTTAAAAAATAGCCGTTTTCTTGCGAATGGGAAATGTACAAACAAACACGCTAGTACAGTTTAATGGCTAAGTCCTAGTAAATACAAATTTAGGCTATGACATAAACTGGGTTTATGACCATAAAAAATAAATCCATTTGTGCGATAAGTACAGAATCGTTATTTTAATAGACAGCTTAATTAGTAAATTTGAATATAACCAATTATTAAAATACAAAGGGTTTATGTGTTTATGAATGCTCCTCATGTGCCTACTCAAGTAAAAAACGATAATTTTCAAACAGACAAATTGGTGCTTGATTTACCTGTATTCGAAGACCATACCCAGCAAAAAACCGAATATACAAGCTGTTATATGTGTGCTTGTCGTTGTGGCATTAAAGTGACATTGGAAAACGAACAAGTACGCTTTATTCAAGGCAATCGTGACCATCCTGTTAATCAGGGGGTGTTATGTGCTAAGGGTAACGCGGGGATTATGAAACAACAATCGCCCGCGAAATTACATACCCCATTATTACGTAAACAAGGAACAGCGCGCGGTGCGGGCGAGTTTGAAGAAATTTCATGGGAACAGGCTTTAACATTACTGACTGACCGTTTACGCCAAATTCGCGCAACTGACCCTAAAAAACTTGCTTATTTTACAGGACGCGACCAAATGCAAGCCTTAACCGCGTTGTGGGCGAGCCAATTTGGAACAATTAACTGGGCTGCACATGGGGGTTTATGCTCGGTTAATATGGCTGCCGCAGGGCTTTATACAATGGGTTATGCCTTTTGGGAGTTTGGTGAACCTGATTGGGAACATACCAAATATTTTATGCTCTGGGGTGTTGCTGAAGATCATGCGTCAAATCCATTAAAGATAGGCTTAGAAAAACTAAAACGGCGTGGTGCAAAATTTGTTTCAATCAATCCTGTTCGCACGGGGTATCAAGCCATTGCGGATGAATGGATTGCTATTCGTCCCACCACAGATGCCATATTCGCGTTATCGATGGTGCATGTTTTACTAAAAAATGAGCAATTTGATTGGGCATTTTTACTGCGCTATACCAATGCACCTTACTTAGTTGTCAATACCCCCAATCAAGCAGGGGATGGCTTATTCTGGCGTGATGCAAACGGTCAACCACAAATCTGGGATTTAAGCCAACATGAGTTTACAGATGCCACACAAGCAGGTGTTCAGCCCGCTTTATTTGGCGAATTTACCGCGCCCGACGGTAAGCCACTAAAAACTGTTATGCAAATTTTGGCAGATAAATATTTAACCGCAGACTATTCTCCAGCGGTTGCTGCCGACATTTGTGGCGTTAGCGCGGAAACCATTGAACGACTAGCCCTAGAAATGGCGCATGTTGCTTTTAAAGAAAGTATTACCCTAGACATTGAATGGACAGATTGGGCAGGACGTAAGCAAACACAGTTTATTGGTCGTCCTGTTTCCATGCACGCGATGCGTGGGATTTCTGCGCATTCCAATGGTTTTCAAGCCTGTCGTGCTTTGCATTTATTACAAATTTTACTGGGTACTATCGACTGTCCGGGCGGACATTTAGCCAAGCCACCCTATCCAAAACCTATTCCGCCTGCGATGAAGCCCGCCAAAACCACCGCGCCTAATACGCCACTCACATCGCCACCCTTGGGTTTTCCTACCTGCCCTGAAGATTTAGCAATTGATGCCGAAGGTAACCCACTCCGAATTGACAAAGCCTTTTCATGGGACGCACCCTTATCTATACATGGTTTAATGCACATGGTGATTCATAACGCCGTAAACGCTGACCCTTACCCAATAGATACTTTATTGTTATTTATGGCAAATATGGCGTGGAATTCCAGCATGAACACCGCTAATACTATTGATATGTTAAAAAGCAAAGATGCAAGTGGTGCGTATAAAATCCCCTTTTTGGTCGTAGTTGATGCGTTTCATTCTGAAACAGTCAACTATGCCGATTTAGTGTTGCCTGATACGACCTACTTAGAACGTTATGACACTATTTCTATGCTCGACCGTCCAATTTCAGAACCAACTGCCGCCTGCGATTCAATTCGCCATACGGTTATTACACCTGATAGAGATGTTCGCGCTTGGCAAGAGGTTATGTTGGAATTAGCGGGACGTTTAGGTTTTCCTGCTTTTACACATCAGAATGGCGAACGCAAATACAAAGATTATAAAGATTTTATTGTCAATTATGAAAAAGAAGCAGGTATCGGTTTTTTAGCAGGTTGGCGCGGAAAAGATGGTTCACACTCTTTACGGGGTGAACCCAACCCACGACAATGGGAACAATATATTGAAAATAAATCTTTTTTCCGTTACGCGCTTAAACCCAATCAACATTATTATCGCTTTGCCAATCAAGACTATTTAACCTTAGCCAAACAAGCGGGTTGGATTGATACCACTCAACCAATGGTATTAGAAATTTATTCGGAAACTTTGCAAAAATTCCGTTTAGCAGGTTTGGGTTTATATGCAGGCATACAGCCAAGCCGTGCCGACCATCAACAACGGCTTGTTCGTTATTTTGACCCTCTCCCCTTTTATTACCCGCCGTTAGAAGAACAACGCATTGATACAAATGAGTATCCATTTCATGCGATTACTCAACGTCCTATGTTTATGTATCACTCATGGGATTCACAAAACGCATGGTTACGACAACTCATGGCACAAAACTATTTATATATGAATCGTCAACGTGCAGAAAAACTAAATATTCAGGATTTATCATGGGTTTGGGTAGAATCACATAACGGTAAAATTCGTGTACAAGTAAAATTAATGGAAGGTGTTGAAGCGAATACTGTTTGGACATGGAATGCTGTTGGTAAACAAGCTGGGGCGTGGGGATTGTCGCCCGATGCAAATGAAGCAACACAAGGATTTTTAATAAATCATCTAATTGCCGAATTGCTACCTGCGCAGGCGGAGACACCTGATATAACTAATTCAGACCCGATAACAGGACAAGCAGCATGGTATGACTTACGGGTAAAAATTTATCCTGCTAAAGAAATAGGAAATTACCCACAGTTTCCATCTATAAAGCCCTTAAAACAACAAGCAACCGCACCATCAACACTCCGTTATCAAACACATAAAGCGGTATCTCTTAAACGGTCTTTTTGGGATATTTTAACGAAAGGCTGGCGGTAGTTTACTAATAAACTGAATTTAATAAGGTAAACAAGAAGTTTTAAAACAACGGTTAGCGTTTTGGCAATTTCAACAATGGGTTGCAGTACGGATGGAACAAGCTACGCTTACCCAGTTGCAAGCGTGGCGTGTTCGCGTTTTAACAACTCATAAAGTTAGAACAGATAGTTAAATAACATTATAAAAGGCAAGGTTATGAAACTTGGTTTAGTCATCGACTTAGATGTCTGTGTGGGTTGTCATGCGTGTTCGGTTGCGTGTAAACAATGGAATACATCAGGAACGACGGGGGCATTAACTGATTATAATCCATACGGTAAAGACCCCAGTGGTGTCTGGTTTAACCGAGTTCGCCAGTATGAGGTTGGGGATTTCCCACATAACAAAACTGTCAATTTTCCAATGTCTTGTATGCACTGTGAAGTAGCCGCTTGTGTTACGGTTTGCCCGACAGGTGCGTCGTATAAACGCGCCGAAGATGGCATTGTACTGGTCGACCAAGATAAATGTATGGGCTGTAATTACTGTTCTTGGGCTTGTCCTTATGGCGCAAGGGAATTAGATGCTGTTGATGGAACAATGAAAAAATGCACATTGTGCATAGACAGAATTTATGACACTGCCTTATCTCCTGAAGACCGTCAACCTGCTTGTGTTGTGACATGCCCTGCACATGCCCGTTATTTTGGGGATTTTGCAGATGAAAATTCTAAGGTTAGTCAACTGGTTAGTGAGCGTGCAGGCTATCAACTGATGCCTGAAATGGGATATCAACCCACGAATCATTATTTACCTCCACGCCAGCGTAAACCCATTGCAACGGACGATGTGCAACAAAGTTTATTAAATACTGTTAAAACTTGGATAAATAAAGCGATTATCCGTTAAAAATAAAAAGGGTTGATACGATGCGTCCTGCATTTTCTGTTATTTTCTTCACGGTGACGGCTGGCATGGGTTATGGCTTAATGTTCCTGCTCATGCTGGTACAACTAATTAATTTAAATGTTTATTTGTCAGTTACACAAATTTTTTTAATTGTCTGTATTGCTCTCGTTTTCATTACGGCTGGTTTGTTATCTTCTACGCTGCATTTAGCGAACCCAACAAGGGCATGGCGAGCATTTAGCCGTTTTCGAACTTCGTGGTTGTCGCGTGAGGGTATATTGGCGGTCATTTTTTATCCTGTGGTTTTAATTTATTTAATCAGCTTATGGATAGGGAAACCACATTGGAGTATTACATTATTTATCAGTATATTAGCCATTTTAACCTTGTTTGCAACGGGCATGATTTACGCCTGTTTGAAAACTATTCGCCAGTGGTACACACCTTTAACCCCGATTAATTATGTGTTGTTGGGAATTATGTTGGGTGGTTTATTATTTGTCGCGTTATTGGGCGATATTGCCACTGGTTTTTTACCGTTTGTACTTAGCTTAATAGCCATTGCAGCAAGTGCAAAACTAATTTATTACGGTTGGTTAGGGCAACCAACAGAAACGAGTATAAACACCGCTACAGGCTTTAGTTATGCTATTGTCCGTTTATTGGAGATAGGGCATACGGCGGATACGTTTGTAACGCGTGAATTTAACTATTCTATTTCCGCACTGCAAATTCGTATATTGCGCAGTATTGTGTTTATTATGGGATTTATTTTACCTGCCATCTTGCTAGGCTATGCGAGTGTTGTCTCACAATGGCTTGCTGTCATTATCGCTTATAGTGGTATCTTATTAGAACGTTGGCTGTTTTTTGCTGAGGCGCGCCACGTTGTAAACTTGTATCATGGTTTGCAAAGTGTCTAAATTATTAATATTGTAAGGACTACTAGACAGATATTTTGTTAATTCATACAGATTTACACATCTTGATTTCTCACTGATTGACGTTATCAAAGATACCTGTAAAACTGTGTAGGTAGCGAGTTTGTCTGTTTTTTGGCTTGCAAACTTCAACGTAATAAGAAGGATACCCCATGAAGATTATAAATCACCGCCTGTGCCGTGATGACGATACACCTTATCCTTTCCGTGCTTCTCCTAATATTGGTGATGCTCTAAATCCTAGTTTTTTGGTGATGCACTACACCGCAGGGCGTAATTTTGACCAGTCTGTCAATTGGTTAGTTAATCCTGCGGCAAAAGCCTCTGCACATCTGGTTGTTGGACGCGATGGTAGTGTTATTCAACTGGTTGCTTTTAATAAGGTTGCATGGCACGCAGGGAGCAGTTCTTGGCAGGGTTATACAGGGTTAAACAACTATTCTATCGGGATAGAATTAGACAATGTTGGGATTGTAAACCCTTCTCCAACAGGTGATTTTCGCACTTGGTTTGGTGACCCTATTCCCATTGAGCAAGTCATTCAAGCGCAACATAAAAATGAAACGGTTTCTCGTTATTGGCAATTATATACACCTGAGCAATTGTTTACTGCCTTAGAAATTGCGGGGACATTAATTCAACATTATGGATTAAAAGATATTTTAGGACATGATGATATAGCCCCCGGACGTAAGAGCGACCCCGGTCCTGCTTTCCCTATGATGACTTTTCGCTCACGTTTATTAGGACGTTCAGATTCTGTCAGTGATGAGGGGGGAACGTATGTAACAACGGCTAATTTACACATTCGTAAAACGCCTGACCAAAACGGGGCGACGTTGCCAAATAGTCCACTGCCTAAAGATACCCGCTTAAAAGCGACGGGAGAGGAAACAGGTGTGTGGAAAGAAGTTGAAGTCTTAGATAATGTTAAAAATTTGAAGGGGCAAATCGGTTGGGTACATAGCCGTTTTATCGTGGCAAAATAGATATATAAAGTCAGCATTGATTATTAAAGGGGTAAATCGGTTATGGATTTACCCCTGTTTTTTTGAAAAACGTTGTAATAGGGAGGTAATTCAGCCAAAAAACTATTTTTTAGCTAAACTATTTGAGCAAGTGCTAACCGCTTTATAGATAATCAGTTTTATCTTTCTCATACAGGAATGTTTACCATGCAAAATAATGATAATAAATTGCTTTCTGGCTATCAACGGATGATGACACGGGTGAAAGACGCGCTTGATACACCCGCAACTTTAACTTTACGAGAACACATTGAGGCAGCAAAAGAAAAAGCAATTGCTTTGGAAGAATTGACGGTTGAAGAAGCGGAGCGCATTGGTCATTATTTGTTTCGAGATTTACAGGATGCGGCTCACTATCTATCAGAAACAGAGCAGGGGTTAAAAGAATGGGCGCGGTTTGATTTGGCACTTATCGAGGATAAGTTGCTAGATATGTTTAGTTTTATGGTAGATCATACCCGTTCAGAGTTGGATGCATGGGCAGAACGGGCGCGGCTTGCAACGGAATGGATGAGTGGTGAAGTCACAGGGCCGGGTACGTTACAGTGTGATAATTGTCAACATTCTTTGCAGTTTACGCAACCTGCCTATATTCCTGTGTGTCCAAATTGTGGTGCAACTTTGTTTAAACGGGTAATGGATACGGATGATGAAGCGGTTAGCTAGCAGTGGTTTTTGTTAAAAAGCTTGGGTGAGATAGCTTGTTAGTGAAAAAATCGTTATGGGGTGAGATATCGTATGCGGTTTCGTCCTGATGATTTTGCTTGATATAGTAGTGCATCTGCCTGTCTTATAAGCTGTATTGCGACATTGTTATTGGTTGTTGAGGGTATCATACAGGTAACACCGATGCTTAGCGTCAGTAAATGACTGACGGTTGATTGTGTGTGTGGTATTGCAAGCAGTTTGATATTGTCTTGAATAGTTTCAGCGACTTGTAATGCGTCTGTTATATCTGTTTCAGGTAAAATGACTGCAAATTCTTCTCCTCCATACCGAGCAGCAAGGTCTGTTGCTCGATGTGTTGCGCCTTCAATTGTTTTTGCTACTTTTTTTAAGCATTCATCACCCATTAAATGTCCATAAGTGTCATTGTAGGTTTTAAAATAATCTATATCAGCGAGAATCAAGGCAATAGGCTTTTGTAAATTCATCATTTGTTGCCACATTTGTTCTAAATAGCTATCAAAACGGCGACGGTTAGCAATTTGGGTTAAACCATCTAAGGTTGCTTGACGATACAATTCTTGATTCGCTAGTTCTAGGCGTTTTTGTAAGTGGCGGATGGTTAAGTGGGTGCGCACTCTTGCTAATACTTCGTCCACGTGAAAAGGTTTGGTGATGTAGTCCACACCGCCAATACTAAAGGCTTTAACTTTATCTAAAATATCGTGCATTGCACTGATAAAAATCACGGGAATATCACGGGTTTTTTCGTCAGCTTTTAGCCGTTCACAAACTTCATAGCCATTTATATCGGGAATATTAATATCAAGTAGGACTAAATCGGGTAGTGATAAATGGATAGCAATCAATGCACTATTGCCGTTAGTAACGCCTCGAACTTTATAGCCTTGTTCGGTTAGCATATTGGAAAGTAGGCGTAAATTAGGCAGGGTATCATCAATAATGAGGATATTATCTTTATAATTTATCTCTGTTTTTAAGGGGTAAAGAGGTGTATCCATTATTGCACCTGCCGATTAGGTGAGAGTGATAAAACTGATTTACAGAGAGTGATGATAGTATCAAATTGAAAATCGTGGGCTAAGGTTGCAATGTTATCTGCAATATCATGATGTGTGTTAGGCAGTTCTTGTAGTAGTTGCATAACAACATCATTATCTGCTTGTGCTGCTGCTAGTTGTAAATCCGTTAGCCATTGAGCAGGGAGCGTATGCAGTCGTTGTTCCAAGTGATGGAAGGACGTTGTTGATTGTTCAGTCGGTGCAGGGCTAATACTGTTATTGGTTTGGGTATTGTAGATAAAACGCACGCCTAAATAATATGCTAATTTATCAAATATTTCTCTTTCTCTAAAGGGTTTACGTACAAAGTCGTCACAGCCTGCATCCAGTATATGTTGGCGTTCATGTTCAAATGCGCTGGCTGTGAGTGCGATGATGATGATGTTTTTCCCCTTCGCTTGCGCTTTAATTTGTTTGGTTGCTTCATAACCATTCATAACAGGCATACGAATATCCATCCAAATTAAATCAGGTTGCCATTGTTGGCAAAGGCTTACGGCTTGTTTGCCATTACTGGCTTCATTAACAACAAAACCAACCCCTTCAAGCAGGCGTTTTAATAAGAGGCGACTTTCATCATTATCTTCAACGATTAATAATTTATAATTTGCTTGTCCCGTTGCCAATCCAACAACGGTGGCATAAGGTTCACTAATGGGCAAGGTATTAATATCTGCGCGTTCAATCGTTACTGTGAAGTGAAACGTTGAGCCTTCACCTAATTGGCTTTGTACGTCAATATCGCCCCCCATGAGTTGCACAAATTGACGACTGATAGGCAAGCCTAAACCTGAGCCTTCATAAGGCTTATTATGGTGTACACTTTGTTGAAAAGCCTCAAAAAGCCGTTCTATTTCGTTCGGGTCAATTCCAATACCTGTATCTTGTACTGCAAAATGCAGTTGTGCCATCTTGTTCGCGGTTGCAGGTTGATAAGCCACTTGTACCGTTACTTGTCCTTGTTCAGTAAATTTAATGGCGTTAGCAATTAAATTAATTAAAATTTGTCGTAGCTTGTTTTCATCAGTTTTAACATAGCGCGGCACAGTTGCGTGAACAACATCATGTAGCAATAGCCCTTTATTTTTTGCCCGAATTCTTAACATTTTTAGGATATTATTTAACATTTGTTGCAAATCAACCGTTGTTTTATTTAAGGTAATTTGCCCTGCTTCAATTTTTGACATTTCTAAGACATCATTGATTAATTCTAATAAATGCTCGCCACTTTCAATAATAATATTTAAGTTTTCTTGTTGAACGGCGGTTACTTGTGCATCACGTATCATCAATTGTGCAAAGCCTAGAATTGCATTCATGGGGGTACGCAGTTCATGGCTCATATTGGCTAAAAATCGACTTTTTGCATGGTTTGCAATATCAGCCGCTAATTTTGCTTGTTCTGCGGTTTCCTTGGCTTGGCGTAGAGATTCTTCTAAGGCTTGTTGTTGAGTAATATCAATGATGATGCCATTGAGTACCACTTCATCCCGACTCATCACGGGTTTTGCGATGATGCGCCACCATTTCACTTCCCCATTTTTTAATACAAAACGCCCTTCAACAGACAACTCTTCGCCTCGTTCAATAGCACGGCGGACATTTTCGCGCCAATGAATATCATCATCAGGGTGAATAGGTAAGCTTTGCGTACCTGCTTGTAAGGCTTCAGCACTGATACCGTATAAATCCCAACAGCGTGAACTCACATAATAAAAGCCTTGTTGTCCTGTATTTTTTTCATACCATTGAAAAATAACACCGGGAACCATCGCGGCCATGTTATGAAATTTAATTTCTTTTAATTGATTAAGTTGTTGTAACTCATCATTTTTAATTTTAAGGGTTGCAATTGATGCTTGTAATTGTCGCGCCATCGTGTTGAAAGACACCGCTAAACTGCCCATTTCATCAACTCGTCTAACAGGTAATGCATGTGCCCATTTTCCCATAGCCAACTGTTGCGCCGCGTCATCTAAAGATAAAACAGGTTTAATCACCCAGCGTGCAGTTCGTATGCTAAACCATGCAAATAATAAAACGGCCAGTAATGCAAATGTCACCATATTGAGCGTGTCTTTATGTACGGCTGTCATAAAATCTAATTCTGGTGATAACACGACAATAAACCATGATAAATCATGTTTATCCTTAAATGGTTTAATCGTAAATAAATGATTTTTTTCATTAATACTCATGTGTAAATGTTGTAATTCATGTATCGTTCTGCCTGATTTAAGATAGGTTTGCAGTTGATTCATCATACTTTGTAATGGCTGGGGTAGTGATGTTACAAACACATTTGAATAAATAAGCGATTCTAGTGGTGGCATAACGGTCTGTTGATTAAACCGTGATGCAAGCGCTAATAAAGGCCCTTTTGACTCAAAAATTAATATATGACTGTTTTCACTGACTAAGGTTTGTTGTAAAAAATCGCTGATGTCGTATGTATCAACCCCAATACCCAACACTCCGATAAGTTGTCCTTTTAAGTCATAGACGGGTTTACTCAATACTTGTTGAGGACGCTCCAATAAGGGCAAGTCGGCACTGGTCACGTTTGACCATGTTTCCCAGTGATTCATTAAAGGTAATTGATACCAAAAAGAATGTTGAAAAGAAAATGTATCTTGCTGTTCAGTATGAGAATAATCCCCCGCTATATTCTGAAAAGATTGTTGTAGAACAGTATGATAAGGTGATTTAGTGCTGATTAATAACAGACTATCATGGGTTTTAACCACACTGACAAATTGCCCTTGTATCGATGCAAACCAAATGCTAGAAATAGCATTAAAACTATATAATTGTTTTGAAAAATAGCTGGTTAGTTTCTCACTTTCTATAGATTCTTTTTGCAGAAACGCTACATCATAATCAAGCAATTGCGTAGGCAAGGTTAAATAATTCTGTAAATATTGCTCTATCCGTAATAAACACGCCTCATTCAAGCGTTGCATAAACCCTTCGGCTAATTGTCCCCGATAAATAAATGACAAACTAATCACTAAAATTAAGGCAATAATCATTTGTAAAATAAATGGAATCGTTAGCATGATCAGCAAAGGAACGCGCCCAAAAACTTTTTCAGCAAAACGATTAATTGCACTAATTAACATGATGGTTTGACAACTCACGAAGGGAAAGAGGAGAAAAATGCTTGGTTATTCTTAAACACTGGTAGATTGTTTGAAAAAGACAAGTTCTATTAAGATTCAAGGGACATAAGCGAAAGATAAATGGCATTTTCAAGCACAATACGGCGTTGTCAAAGTCATCCCGATAGCTTCTCCTTGCGTTATAATAACCGCTTTATCGTCACCATAAGTAGGACACGCCCATGACTGTCATTCGTGAAGAAGATTTTGTTCAAAGTATCGCCGATGCCTTTCAATTTATTTCTTATTATCATCCCATTGATTACATCCAAGCCTTAGGCGAAGCCTATGAACGAGAAGAATCTGATGCGGCTAAAGACGCAATGGCACAAATTCTCGTCAACTCGCGCATGAGTGCCGAAGGTCATCGTCCCCTCTGTCAAGACACAGGAATCTGTGTTGTCTTTTTAAAAATTGGGATGGATGTCCGTTTTGATACACAACATAGTATTCAAGAAATGGTTGATGAAGGCATTCGTCTTGCCTATGGTCATCCTGATAACACCCTTCGTGCCTCTGTTGTTAATGACCCTGCGGGCGCACGCAAAAACACCCGCGACAATACCCCCGGTATTGTTCACATAGAATTAGTATCGGGTGATAAAGTAGAAGTTAAAGTAGCTGCTAAAGGCGGTGGTTCTGAGAATAAAAGCAAATTTGTCATGCTCAACCCAAGTGATAGCATTGTCGATTGGGTTTTGGAAACCGTGCCAAAAATGGGAGCAGGTTGGTGTCCGCCCGGTATTTTAGGCATAGGCATTGGTGGCACAGCAGAAAAAGCCATGCTCCTCGCTAAAGAATCACTCATGGAACACATCGATATTCATGAACTAAAAGCCCGTGGTGCTAGCAATCGCATAGAAGAATTACGCCTAGAACTCTATGAAAAAGTAAATGCCTTGGGCATTGGTGCGCAAGGTTTGGGTGGTTTAACCACCGTTTTAGACATTAAGATTTTAGATTACCCCACTCATGCTGCCTCCCTGCCCGTTGCAATGATTCCTAACTGTGCGGCAACTCGTCATGCTCACTTTACACTGGATGGCACAGGGGCTGCCCACTTACCTGTTCCCAAACTAGAAGACTGGCCAAAAGTCACATGGACAGCAAGCTCACAAACACGCCGTGTTAATTTAGACACTATCACGCATGAAGAAATTCTCCAATGGCAACCCGGTGAACGCTTGTTGCTCAATGGTAAATTACTCACTGGGCGCGATGCAGCACACAAACGTATTGCGGATTTATTCGCACAAGGCAAAGGATTACCTGAAGGAGTTGATTTTAACAATCGCTTTATTTACTACGTCGGACCTGTCGATGCAGTACGTGATGAAGCCGTAGGTCCTGCAGGTCCTACAACAGCGACGCGGATGGACAAATTCACCGAAATGATGCTTGCTAAAACGGGTTTATTGGGCATGGTAGGCAAAGCAGAACGGGGTGATATTGCGATTGAAGCCATTAAGAAACACAAAGCTGTTTATTTAATGGCGGTTGGTGGTGCTGCCTATTTAGTTTCTAAGGCTATCCGTTCTTCTCGTGTTGTTGCGTTTGGCGATTTGGGTATGGAAGCTATTTATGAGTTTGAGGTGCAAGACATGCCTGTCACAGTTGCCGTTGATTCTAAAGGAACTTCTGTACATAAAACAGGGCCAGTGGAATGGCAGGCAAAAATCGGTAAAATCCCTGTCGCTGTTAAAGCCTAATTGACTTAACACTTGATAAAGTAGCATGGATAACATCATGTTGAACGGTGTTATCCACCTGTAGAACACAGGGATATTACCGCTGGAATTACGCTGTGTTCAAGTGATAATGCCAATTCTATGTGTCAAAGGAATGTCTATCGCACGTTATGCGATAATTTCAGCATGGGCAACGCCTGCGAGAATTTCTAAGCGTAGCCCTAAACTAAGTGGTGCAGCGCGTTGTGGTTCTACCGTTTTTACTTGCCCGTTGGGTAACGTTGCCGTCCAGTTATAATCGGTTAGATTGCGAATTCCCCAAACGTTAGGATTATTCGGATTTTGTACAACTTCACCAATTACTTGCGGACTTTTATCACTATGGGGTTGAATATGCCGTTGTAGTAGTTGGGTTTCTTTATGCAACAATAAGGTGTGTTTACCTTTAGTATGGGTAATAGACAATTTTGGCGGAATGGGGATAGTCGTTTGACAGTGCCAACAAGCTAATTGGTTTTGTGGGGGGGACCACAAGTTTTCTGCGTGGCAATGTGGACAGCGTAACGCATTATCTTTAAGTTCTAAAAATAAATCTTGCCATTCGCCTTCCGTTACCCGTTTGGCGGGATGATGCAAACCATCAGAAAAAGCACGTGTAAAAAGGGCTTGCAGTGTAGATGGGCAATATTGCCAACGTTTACGCGCAGTGTGATATTCCGCATCAGATGGGAGTTGATTACTCGTATTGTTTGGGTCAAAAATAAAAACAGGATTTTCCCCATAAATACGCTTTTTCGCAGGTAAATCCCACACATAAATCTGATATTCCATGTCACCGTGCATGGGATGATGCCATACCCATAAATTAAACAGTAAGACGGCTAGCGAATGCTGGTCAGTTTCAATGGATGGTTTTGCTTGTCCGCGTATCACTTCGGGGGCCATATATTCCATCGTTCCCCACACTTGGGACGTGGCATCACGGCTGTTGATGCCAACATTATCGTTATCACAAATCAGAGTTTCCCCTGTTTGTGCATCAAACATTACATTACCTGCGGAAATATCGCGGTAACAATAACCATCTAAATGTAACATACGGTAACTATTAGCGATTTGATAAGAAATCTCACACAAAGTTGCAAAACTGGGTGCAGGTTTACGATGTGCTTGAATTTCACCCAATTCTGCAAAACGTTGGGTATCAATTAAGGGCATTAAATAGCCAAATTGTGCATTTTTTTCAGTTGTAACGATGTCTAAAGGCCAAATAAAGCGTTTTCCTGCCGCACCATGTGGCGCGCCATGGCTCACTAATTCCTGAATAGATTTTTTTTGTTCTGGTGTGGATTGTTCAGTGTTGTACCACTTTAGCGCGTAAGAATGTTGATTATTATGTATAACTCGATAAACTTCGCCTTGTCCTCCCTCGCCCAATTTTTCTTGGACAATAAGGTCATATTGCAAAATTTCGGCGGTAACGTGTTGTCCTTTACGCAATGACATGGAAGTAATAACCTTTAAATCTGTTGTAGAAATAGAAAAAAACGGAAAGGGGAATTTTACTACAGGTCAGTAACGGGGTCGCGGACTTGTAACGCGCCGATGTGGCGAAAATTAAATTCTGTGAGCAGTTCTTCTGCTTGATAAATTTGCACGGTCATCGTGAATAAACCAACCTGATATAGTCCAATACTGCCCAAGCGATTAATTCCATCACGCGGGGGTTCTATGGGGGTTGCTGTCCAAACAAAACGGTAAGCCCCCAGTGTTTCCTGTCCTTCAGGACGTTGTAGTGGGTTAATCGTGCTGACAAAAGCAAGTGCGTTACGAATGGCTTCATTACGTTGTTGTACTTGTTGTACACGGTACAGGCTGAATAAACTGGTATTAATCCAGCTAAATAGCGCAAGTCCTGTGGTTGCAATCAGAACAAGTGCAACAATTGCTTCTAAGATAGTGAATCCACGCTGTTTCATAACAAATGGGCTCGACAAAAAGGGGGCGTGAGTTCGGCACGATAAGATAGATTTTCTTGATAAGATAAGGAAACAATCCCGCCATTACACGCGCCATTTTCCCGAAAAAGAATTGGTTTTTCTGCGGTCACACGCCAACCTTGTGGCAAAACAAGGGGAATATCAATGGGTTTTTCGGGGGAGCTTGCGGGAAAAGTGGTTAGTACAAATATTCTACCTTGTTGGTAGGCTTTATAACTTAATCCATTGAGTTGAATAAGAATATCTTCCCGCTCAGAAGCGGATTGAAAGGTATTATATAAATTGGTTAAACGCGGGAGCGTCATGCCCGCAAGTAAGCCTATGAGTAATAGAACAACGAGGAGTTCTAGGAGGGTGAAACCTGAGTATTGTATTGGCGCGGAGTGAGCCATCATGGTTAATCGTTATTACACATCAGCGTGGTGGTTGTAGCCTTAAATAATACACGTTTATCCTTTCGCTAATTTTTGTCATCAATAAACTATTTGCAAAAATATATTAAGATAAAAACGCTATTATTCATTTAATTACAATATTTTTGTTAGTATCAACGCATGTTCCCGAATATGAATATTATCCGTTGGATAATAATGTTTCCGTATGCCAACTTCTATAAATCCCATCATTGTATAAAGCCGATAAGCGGCCGTATTGGATGCACGGACTTCTAGTAACATCGTTTTTAAATGTTGTTGGCAGGCTATTTCAAATAGATGACTTAATAAGCGTTGTCCATGTCCACAGCGTTGGTAATCGGGGTGAATACATAGGTTTAAAATATGTGCTTCATCTAAAACAATGGACAGTAGCGCGTACCCCAACAATATACCGTTTTGTTCTAAAACCCATGCAGGATAGCCAACACGCAAACAGTCCCGAAAAATTCCTTCTGTCCAAGGATGCGTATAAGCAACGGTTTCTATCAACATAATGTTGGTGATATCGATTTGTTGCATAGGACGGATGGCGAATTCTGATAATTGTAAAACAGCACTCATACGGGTTTATAGTGGTCAGGGTTGGAGATTTGCAAAAATCTGACAAGCAACTTGAAAGTCGTTCCAAACTTTTGTTTTTTGTGAGGGACTCCGCAGTAAATACGCGGGGTGATAGGTTGCAATGAGGGGAATACCCGTTTTTGCATAGCTGTGTTGTTTACCCCGTAATTCACCGATGGGTTTATTGGTATTGAGTAGGTGTTGTGCGGCAAATGCACCTAGTGCAATGATTATTTTGGGTTGAATCAATGCAATTTGACGGTCTAAAAAGGGGGTACAACAGGCTAACTCATCAGGTGCAGGATTGCGATTATCTGGCGGACGACATTTTAACACATTAGCAATATAGACTTGTGTACGTGGTAGTTGTAATGCGGTGAGAATTTGGGTGAGTAGCTGTCCTGCCTTGCCCACAAAGGGTTCTCCTTGTAAATCTTCATCTGCACCGGGAGCTTCGCCAATTAACAGCCAATCGGCTTGTTGATTACCTGCACCAAACACGGTTTGGGTTCTGCTCTGATGTAAACGGCAGGCGGTACAGGCGGTAACACGGTGTTCTAATGCTATCCAGTCTAAATTAGCTAAAACTTGTACTTCACGGTCTATAAAATTGAGTGCGTTTGTTTCAACAATAGCAGGTATTTCTTTTTGTATTACAGTCGGTTTATCATTATTTCGTAAGCCTTGACGAAGAGATTGTAAGTGTGTTTGTAAATTTGCGGTGTTGACTGACGGAGGCGTAATTGTTTCAGTGGGTAGTTCTTCAGCATCTAAAACGGGCAGGCTACGTCTAACCCATTGTTGTATGCCCATGGCTTTTAGATAGTGAAGACGAGCAGCGGGGTTAACAGAATTCATGGGAAAATCGTGGCACGTTACAAAGGGGGTTATTTATCCAAAATGGTAGCATAGAACGTGCAGATAGGCGGGGTTTTTAAATAACACTTGCATGATGTGATAGTCATTCCCACGCTGACGCATGGGAGTAAGTATTGTATAGGTAAAGTATGTTAATTCGTTTTCACCCATTGCTCACAAAAAACGGTTAATGATTCAACTAATACGGCTTGTTTTAAACAGGTTTCTAGTAAATTCATCTCCGTCATACTTTTTACTTGCTCGACAAGACTAAGTGGTAACTCACCAAAACGGATTTCTAATATCATTAAAATATCCCGTTGTTTTTCTTCTTGCCTGCCACGTTGTAACCCAAAATATTCACCTTGCTGCAATCCTTGTTGCACACCTATTTGCATTCCTTCGGCATACCATTGTTGCACGCGTTCTTCTAACATAATTCTAACCTCTTCTAATTCATTAATAACAGGCATCGGGGTATTGGGTAAATGGCGTGGTAAATAAATTTGTTTTAACCATGCTACAAATGCCCGTTTTAATCCTGCTTGTTCGGGGGAGTCTAACCAGTCCGCTAAGGCTTTGATGACTTCTACTATTATAGTATCTGCTTGTTCATGATTTCGGCTATTTTCCATGCGAAATAATGCCGCAACAAGGTTTTTTAAGGGCGATAGTTCTGCATCTTGATACGCTAGTTCGTCTATGAGTAAGTAGTGTAGTTGTGGACGATATTGTGCTAATCCTTCAGGTGCGGGATGAATCAAACTGTCTAGTGAAATTGGGGCATTCCAGCGTTGATTGCCATTGTAGAGAACTAAAGGCAAAACGGGAGGGAGTTTGTCATGACGATTGAGTTTTTCGGTTTTTATCAGATGTTGATAGAGTAAACCGATGTAAACCCACAGGCGAATTGCCATAAAATCATCAATAGAGGATTGAAATTCTAGGATGATGTAGATGTATAGCCAATTTTCTTGATAACGAACGCGCCAAATCAGGTCATCATTGCGACTGTGGAATTTTTCGCTAATAAAGTCGGTTTTGTAGGGTTCTAAGGTGTTGAAATCGACATTTTCTACCCATTTTTCATGTACAAAGCCTGTGAGTAGGTCTTTAACCATTTCGGGGTAGGAAAAGAGCAGTTTGTAGCTAGTGTCGTGAAGATTCATCGCGTCTTTGGCCCGTTTAGAAAATCCCGTAAGTTAATATAACGGATTTATTTGGATAATTTTGTGCTGTCTAACACGTTATCCTGCTTTGAGGATTATCTATTTAGCACTAACTTAAAGCAACCTCCCGCATGTAGGGGGAGGTTTTATCACTGCGGGCGAAAAATCTGGATAAAAGACAACTTTCCGCTATTAGCGAGGGGATTGTGCAGGGGAATGTCTTTAGTTGTCTTGATGATAAATACAGGAATATTCATTTTGAATGAATAGTTGAGTATCCGCATTTTTTCCAATAGAAAACTGAAGTAAATGTTTATTAGATAAACTGGTATGTGCGTCTTTTAGAAAAATCACGCCATTCAATTCATAAATACTTAATGCAATAAGCTTTTCCCCTAAACCAATCGGGCTAAAACACTCGCCCGTGCGTGGGTCATAGCAAATACCATCATGGCTGGAACATAAAAAATTACCAGACGCATCAAAAACTTCATCATCTTCACTGTCTAAGGGTTTCCCCGAATATAAACAGCGGTTTAAGTAGGCATAAGCCTGCCCTTTGTAGCGAATTAATAAGGCTTCGCATAAACGACTTTGGTAAATCACCCAAAAGGATTGTTTACCGCGTTCAGGTAGTGAGTAACTGTGACAAATTTTTTGTGTCAAGTTACGTAATCGAGATAATGGTTGACTGTTCACGATAGTAGAATAACGATAGTTCATCACAAATAACCCTAAATAATCATAAAAATACGAAAAATCCTTTTTTCAAAACTCCTTTGGGTATTGTGCGAGTGCGTATCTACGTACCTGTTCCTTTACTCAACACACTACTATGCTTTTGTCATTACACATGATTTTTTAGATGGGCATACGGTTCTAATGTATTTAAGCGATGGTCTTCTAACGCTTTGCCTATCGTAAAATGGTAGAGACTTTGATAAGTTAAGTCACTGAGTCCTAATGTGTTGTGCATTGCATCATCAAAATAACAGCCAATCCCTGTACCGCGATAGCCTGCGGCTTCTGCTTCTAAATATAAAACTTGTCCGATTAAACCAGCTTCCCAAAATAACCGACGGTATTGCCACGCGCCTTTTTCTAAACGGGCTGAAAAATCTGCAATCATGCCTAAACTAAAGGCACTATCGGCGGCAATGTCTTGGTGACAAGAAAGGGAACGCGCAAATTTTCGCGCATTTGCGCTAACTAAACGGTATAACGGTAAGTGAGACGGACAGTCAGCGGGCTTTTCCCATTGGAATTCTGCGCGCATCTTGGCTTGTAAGGTTTCTAAAATATCCTGTTGTCTTATTAGGATATATAACCCACTGCTCATATCGGTTACTCTATGCACAAACAATACCAAATTAATGGCAGGCATTTGTGGCAAAACGGTAAACGGAAATCCCGATTTACGAGGTAACAGGCTGTCTAAAATACGAAAAAACGCATTTTTATTCAGTACGCCTGTTCCATCAAATTGTTGCGCGCTACGGCGTTGACGGATGACAGTATTCGTTGTTGCACTGCAACAATCTAGTGGCAACAGCGGTGTATTTAAAGAGGCGCGCCAGATTATTTCTGTGGTTTGTGGTTTTTCTGTGGCTTTAACCGCAACATCGATGATATCCCATTGAAATTGCTTTTTCTTTGATAAAATATTAGCTTGACCAAACCATTGTTGGTTTTTTAATAGGTTATGTAGTAGTTTTGCATCAATTTGTTGCAAATTTGGTACAAATTGTGTCTTAATACATAGTACGACTTCAGGAACTTCTTTTTCTGCTTGTGCAAAACTGTCTTTGTGATTTAATCCAAAGAGTTGCGCAATATCATCATCTGACCAGTTTATTAAAATTTGTGCGTCCCACCCTAAACTACGGGCGGCATAGGTGATTGCGCCTAATGCATGTCCAATATCATGTTGGCAGTAGCGAAAGGCTCTTTCTCCGTATTTCCATGCTTCTCGCCATGTAATCGAGCTTAGTCCCAGCAAAAAACAGTCCGATGGTAGGGACTGTTGAAAATCCGCATGTTGCATCTGCACAATTTCAGCACGTTGTTCTAAGGCGTGGTCATGGCTGTTGTAGTGATAGACCCCCGCAGGTAGGTCGGTGAGTGGTGGTAAAAATACGTAGCCTTCTGTGGGGTGCAAGTTACCACTGGAAGGATTGCAGCGCAGTGACCATTGGTCATTGCCGTATTGTTTCCATGCAGATAAGCCTAAGGACAGTTCAAGTAAGGTGGCAATATTATTTTTATTAAGTGGTTTAGGTGTTATATCTGCTTGATAAAGTTCAGTATAAAGTGTGGTTATTTGGTCTGCACATAGGGGCAATTCTATGCGGGGCGCGCCTGTAAAGGTACGAAAGGGATTGGGTTGATGAATCCAATCCATAAAGTCAGGTCCTGCGGCATATTGTTCTGGTTGGTGTTTGGTTTGGTTGTGGTACGTAATGATGGTATCTATTGTATTTTGAGTATCAGTAGGTTGCATAATAAATTGTCAAGTTGAGAGGGAAATAAAAAAACCTTCAAGTATCCCATTGGGGCTTGAAGGTTTTCTGTTGAGACATTTATTGAAAGTTGATGATTGAAAACAATCTATTATAGTAACAGAGCTTCTCAATTATCAGCTTTCATCACGTCATGGTCATAAGCCAGTATTTAAACGGCTTGGGCAAGATAGTGTGACCATGCTTGGCTTGCATCGCCAAAAACTAAGAAATTCGGGTTTAACAGGGATTCTTTGGTGTTATAGCGTAAAGGTTGTAAATAGACATCGGTTAAGTATCCACCAGCTTGTTCTACAATACATTGAGCTGCTGCTGTATCCCATTCGGAAGTTGGTCCAAAACGCGGATAAACATCAACTTTACCTTCAGCAATTAAGCAAGATTTTAAAGAGCTGCCAATACTTAATACGTCCACTTCGCCAAGCATTTTAACAAAGCGTTGGAAGTGTTCATCCCCATGTGAGCGACTACCAGCAACTGTTAAACGGTCAGCACGACGACGGGCAAAAATCCGTTGAGGGGGTTGTCCATCTTGTTGTTTGTACGCACCTAGTTGGTGTATCGCGTAATATAGTACTTTTGTAACAGGGACATAAACCACACCTAACATGGGGTGATGTTTGTGAATCAGGGCGATATTAACCGTAAATTCGCCATTGCGTTTAATAAACTCGCGCGTGCCATCTAAGGGGTCAACCAGCCAATAGGTTTGCCATTTTTCGCGTTCTTGAAAGGGGATTCGTGCGGATTCTTCAGATAGGACGGGAATATCTGGCGTTAGTTGTTGTAAGCCTTTGACAATCACGTTGTGCGCTGCCATGTCGGCTTCAGTTAGAGGCGATTTATCCGCCTTTTGGACAACATTAAAATCGGTTTTTTCATAAACCGTCATAATATGCTCGCCAGCAGTTTTGGCGATTGTATTGACGGCTTCCAACAAGATAGTTGGGTCTGGGTCGGAATCATCGGACATCATTCTATTTCTCCATAGCTTAACGGCTGTTTGTATCATTAAAGATACAATACTAGCTTATCTACAACACATGAACACATTTAACAACAAAAAAGTTGTTTAGACAAGTAAATGCAAGTTTCATACGCAGTTGTAGAAAATGTTCGGTTAAGCGGTAATTCTCAGCAATTTGTGTATAGTTAATAGCTGAAATTTTTATAAAACAGTATAAGCAATTATCCTTATAATACGTAGTGTTTGCTATGGGAAAATCAACTGAATCCTTAAAAGATAATATTATGAGGATAAACGGTAATCTTTTGTAAAAATTGTTGGTGTAAAAATGACAATTGGGTGAAATGCGCGAAGATGATTTGTCGACTCTGGACAGAAAGCAGGTTTTCATAGGAATTCTGTTTTACAATGAGTGCCTATCTACCAACCAATCTTGGTATGCAACGAGAGGTGCAGATTTATTTGCATCTTTAGAAATAATGAATCTTAATAATTGAATATATTAAATTTATGACTGATTTTGCTGACCACACACCGATGATGCAGCAGTATTTGCGCATTAAGGCTGAATATCCTGATATTTTGTTGTTTTATCGCATGGGCGATTTTTATGAGTTATTTTTTGATGATGCTAAAAAAGCAGCGAAATTATTGGATATTGCTTTAACTGCACGCGGTAAAACGGCAGGGCAAGATATTGCGATGGCGGGTGTGCCGTATCATGCCATTGAGAACTATTTAGCAAAGTTGGTACGTTTAGGGGAATCAGCCGTCATTTGCGAGCAAGTTGGCGACCCTGCGACAAGTAAAGGGCCTGTTGAACGGCAGGTGACGCGCATTATTACTCCCGGAACGTTGACAGATGAGGCTTTGTTACAGGAGCGACAGGATAATTTATTGGTTGCCATTCATCAGGTTGATAAATCCTTTGGAATTGCAACGTTAGATTTGTCTAGTGGGCGTTTTGCTGTGTTGGAAGTAGCTGATGCAAACGCGCTGAATAGTGAGTTAGAACGATTAGCTCCTGCAGAGTTGTTGTTGAGTGATGTGGGGGGTTTGTCTTTTCCAAAATTGCCAATACGTAAACAGCCTGCATGGTATTTCGACACGGAAGCGGCACGACATTTGTTGTTGCAACAGTTTGGTACGAAAGATTTAGCGGGTTTTGGTTGTGAGCAGTTGACGGTTGCAATTGGGGCGGCGGGGTGTTTGTTGCAATATGCACGTGATACGCAAAAAACAGCTTTGCCACACATTCAAGGGCTGACATGGGAACGGCGTGAGGACAGTATTTTATTAGATGCGGCAACACGCCGTAATTTGGAGCTAGATAGTCGTTTAGCTGTGGGGAAACAAGACTATACCTTAATACAGATTTTAGATCAGTGTGCCACCCCGATGGGTAGCCGTTTGTTACGTCGTTGGTTACATCGTCCTTTGCGTGATATTAGTGTGTTACAACATCGTCATCAAAGCATTGGCATGTTATTACAACAGCGTTGTGTAGATGCGTTGTATCAATGTTTGCGTGGTATTGGTGATATTGAGCGTATTTTGGCACGAGTTGCGTTAAAGTCTGCTCGCCCTCGTGATTTAATGCAGTTGCGCAATGCACTGAGTTTGTTGCCTAATTTGCAGGGTTTACTGATAGAGTTATCTCATCCTCATTTGCAAATGTTGGCACAACAAGTGGGTGTTTTTCCCGAGTTACAAGATTTATTGTGCCGTGCGTTGATAGAAACGCCACCGTTGTTGATTCGGGATGGCGGGGTGATTGCGAATGGTTTTGATGCGGAATTGGATGAGTTACGCAATTTAAGCGATAACAGCCAGCAGTATTTATTGGATTTAGAAGCGCGTGAACGGCAACAGACGGGATTAAATAATTTAAAAGTGGGTTATAACCGTGTACATGGTTATTACATTGAACTCAGTCGCACTCACGCAGAAAAAGTACCTACGCATTATACCCGTCGACAAACGCTGAAAGGGGTTGAACGGTATATTACGGAAGAATTAAAGCATTTTGAAGATAAAGTACTGAGTGCGCGAGAACGTGCATTAAATCGTGAAAAATATTTGTATGAACAATTGCTTGATACATTGTTACAAGCCTTATTAGCATTACAAAGCAGTGTCGCGGCATTGGCTGAAATTGATGTATTAAATAATTTTGCAGAGCGAGCGGATACATTGAAGTATTATCCGCCAACCTTTAGTAATCAGGCGGGAATTCATATCAGTGAAGGACGACATCCTGTTGTTGAGGTTGTTTTAGACTCACCCTTTATGCCAAATGATATTATTCTTGATAATAAAAGACGTATGTTAATTATTACAGGGCCAAACATGGGTGGGAAGTCTGTTTTAATGCGGCAGACCGCACTGATTGTGTTATTGGCGCACATTGGTAGTCTTGTTCCTGCACAAGAAGCCATTATCGGTCCTATTGATGGTATTTTTACACGGATTGGTGCGAGTGACGATTTAGCGGGTGGACGCTCCACGTTTATGGTGGAAATGACTGAAACAGCGAATATTTTACATAACGCAACTCGTAATAGTTTAGTTTTAATGGATGAAATTGGGCGTGGTACGAGTACCTTTGATGGTTTATCGCTTGCGTGGGCATGTGCAGAGTATTTAGCCAAACAAGTCGGTGCTTATACGCTATTTGCAACGCATTATTTTGAACTTACACGGCTACCAGAATCTTGTCATGGGGTTATCAATGTTCATTTAGATGCCATAGAACAAGAAGATAAGCTGATTTTTATGCACCGTGTTAAAGAAGGGCCTGCAAATAAAAGCTATGGTTTACAAGTTGCACTATTGGCGGGTGTACCAAAGAATGTAGTAAAACAAGCACGTATTCGTTTAAAACATTTGGAATCACAACAATATCATGCAGGGGCGCAACAAACAGAATTAAATTTAGTCTCGCCTGCGTCACTAACACCAATTCATCCCGTGTTGGTCAAATTACAAAACGTTGTACTGGACAATTTAACGCCTAAACAAGCCTTAGACTTGCTGTATGAATTACATCGTTTATTGGAATGACCCTGATTAACCAGCGTTTGGCAAAAAATATTGTTGGGTTCTGGTAATTAATCTAAGTTTGATAGCAAAACACAACATGCAAAGAATACTCTTGGTTATAACTATCGGTTTTACCTAAAGGATACTAAACGTAGGTTAGTTAAATACATCAAAAGGAACATGGAATGCAAACACAATTTGTCACTTGTCCCCACCCTCAAGGGACGCACCGCATGGCATACCATGAATGGGGTGATACACAAAATCCTAAGGTCTTAGTCTGCGTACATGGATTGACCCGAAATGGGCGCGATTTTGACGAGATTGCAGAGAAATTATCTGTACATTACCGTGTACTTTGCCCCGATGTTGTTGGACGTGGTGATAGTGAGTGGCTAACGCAACCCGAACATTACACTTATCCACAATATGTTATGGATATGCTGTGTTTACTTCAAACATTGGAGATTAAACAAGTTGATTGGTTAGGTACATCAATGGGTGGACTAATCGGTATGTTTATCGCGAGCTTGCCAAACTCACCCATTCAACACTTGATATTAAATGATATTGGCGCATTTATTTCCAAATCTGCATTGGAACGGATTATTCAATACTTAAAAATTCGTCCTGCACATTTTGACACTCTAGAAGCGTTTGAAACCTATATACGTACTGTTCATGCACCTTTTGGACAATTAACTGATGCTCAATGGCGTAAATTAACACTGAATAGTGCCTGTCCCGATACGCCGAGTGGCTACCAATTTAAATATGATGTAGCCATAGCTAAAGCACTACAAATAATGGATAAACCTGTGGAAGATGTTGATTTATGGGCTTATTGGCAGACTGTCATCTGTCCAGTGCTAATTATCCATGGATGCCACTCAGACCTATTATTCACAGATACCATCATGAAAATGCAAGAAATTCATCCACAAACAAAAGTTGTGACAATTGCAGATGCAGGACATGCACCTGCATTAATGATAGATGAACAAATTATGTTGATTCAGAACTGGCTATTAGCATAGAATGCACGCCTTGATGAATGACATGGTGAGAATGATTTGGCACATCACTACAAAAAATAGTAAATGATGCTTGCTTTTTTAAAAACTCATACTTATAATGTGCATTCTTTTAGGGGAGAGGTTCCCGAGCGGTTAAAGGGAGCAGACTGTAAATCTGCCGGCTCAGCCTTCGAAGGTTCGAATCCTTCCCTCTCCACCAATTCAGAATTTAATACGGTGTAGGTCTTAAGGTAGTCGTGTAGTCCCATGTATTAAGTAAAGCGGGTGTAGTTCAATGGTAGAACTTCAGCCTTCCAAGCTGATAGCGTGGGTTCGATTCCCATCACCCGCTCCAAACAAATATTTGCCCATATAGCTCAGTCGGTAGAGCACTTCCTTGGTAAGGAAGAGGTCACCGGTTCAAATCCGGTTATGGGCTCCAGTAAAAACTGATCGCTATAAACATCCGCTTTGTTGAGTTGAAGGAATAGAACCGATGTCCAAGGCAAAATTTGAACGCACTAAACCGCATGTAAACGTAGGTACAATCGGACACGTTGACCACGGTAAAACCACCCTGACAGCGGCATTAACTAAGTGCATGGCGGAAAAATTCGGTGGCGAATTCAAAGCCTATGACCAAATCGACAAAGCACCTGAAGAGCGTGCGCGCGGTATCACTATTGCGACAGCTCACGTTGAATACCAATCAGAAGCTCGTCATTACGCACATGTTGACTGCCCAGGTCATGCTGACTATGTAAAAAACATGATTACGGGTGCAGCACAAATGGACGGCGCAATTCTTGTCGTCTCTGCTGCCGATGGTCCTATGCCTCAAACCCGTGAACACATCCTGTTAGCCCGTCAAGTTGGCGTGCCTTACATTGTTGTGTTTATGAATAAAGCTGATATGGTTGACGATGCGGAATTATTAGAGCTCGTTGAAATGGAAGTGCGTGAATTATTAGACAAGTATCAGTTCCCAGGTGATGATACACCTGTCGTGATTGGTTCTGCATTAAAAGCGTTAGAAGGGGATGCTAGCGATATCGGTGTGAGTGCGATTTACAAACTCGTCGCCGAAATGGATAGATACATTCCTGAACCCGTTCGTGAAATCAGCAAGCCTTTCTTAATGCCTATTGAAGATGTGTTCTCTATTTCTGGTCGCGGTACAGTTGTGACCGGTCGTATTGAACAAGGTAAAGTCAAGGTTGGCGAGGAAGTGGAAATCGTAGGAATTCGTCCTACCACCAAAACAACCTGCACAGGTGTGGAAATGTTCCGCAAACTGTTAGATGAAGGTGTCGCAGGGGACAACGTGGGTGTGTTATTACGTGGAACTAAACGTGATGACGTGGAACGTGGACAAGTCTTGGCAAAACCGGGTACGATTACCCCACACACACATTTTGAAACAGAAGTTTATATTTTAGGTAAAGAAGAGGGTGGTCGTCACACACCTTTCTTCAATGGCTATCGCCCCCAGTTTTACTTCCGTACAACGGACGTAACAGGCGCGTGTGATTTACCAGAAGGCGTGGAAATGGTCATGCCTGGTGACAACGTGAAGTTAGTTGTAAAGTTAATCAACCCAATTGCAATGACCGAAGGTTTACGCTTCGCAATTCGTGAAGGTGGTCGTACTGTTGGTGCTGGTGTTGTTACTAAAGTTATCGAGTAAGCATATCTCTTTTGGCACAATCAGCAGTGATTGTGCTTGCCAAATTTAGGCCAGTAGCTCAATTGGCAGAGCGGCGGTCTCCAAAACCGCAGGTTGGGGGTTCGATTCCCTCCTGGCCTGCCATTATTTCCAATCAATTGTATTTAGGATGCACATGAATACAAATATGGATGCGCCCGCGTCTGATAAATCCGACATTATTAAATGGGGTGTTGCCGTTGCTTTAATTCTAGCGAGTGTGGTCATGTTCCATCTGCTGGAAGGGCAACTTTTCGCTATACGTGTAGCACTGGTACTGGTTGCCGTTGGTGTAGCGGTGTTTATTGCCTCTAAGACAGAAAAAGGTCGTTTTGTCTGGAACTTTTTGCGTGAAGCACACGTAGAAGTCCGTAAGGTTGTTTGGCCTAGTAATCAAGAAACTGTGCAAACAACTGGGATTGTATTACTGATGGTCGTTGTTGTTGCCTTGTTTGTCTGGATATTAGATGCAACCCTGTTTTGGATTGTACGCCTATTAACTGGACAGGGGGGCTAACGCGTGGCAATGCGTTGGTATGTCGTACATGCTCACTCTAATTTTGAGAAAGCAGCAAAACGTTCGTTAGAAGAACGTGTAGAGCGCGCGCACCCCGAATTAAAAAATTGTTTTGGGCGTGATGAGAATAACAAACTCAATGTATTAGTTCCTAGTGAGTCTGTTACAGAAATACGTGAAGGACAAAAACGAACCGTTGAGCGCAAACTCTATCCTGGTTATGTACTCGTCCAAATGGACATGGAACGAGAGGATATTGACGATGTCGTGCAACGAAAAGAATTGCGTAACGAGTTGTGGCATTTAGTTAAAGACACTGCTCGAGTTGTTGGATTTATTGGTGGAACACAGGAACATCCTGCACCACTTAAAGAAAAAGAAGTGACTGTTATTCTACAACGGGTTTTAGAAGGTGCAGAAAAACCGCGTCCGAAAGTACTGTTTGAAACAGGCGAAGTTGTGCGTGTTATCGATGGACCTTTTAATGATTTCAATGGCGTTGTAGAAGAAGTTAATTATGAAAAAAATAGGTTGCGAGTTGCCGTATTAATTTTTGGACGCTCTACACCTGTTGAATTAGAATTCAGTCAAGTTGAAAAAGAAAATTAATTGTTGAACAAATGGGATTGTAGCCCGTTTGTGTTTTTTACCTCTTAAATTTGGGGAGCTATGTTTGTAGCGTTAATACCCAAGGAGCTTTATTCATGGCAAAGAAAGTCCAAGCCTATATTAAACTGCAAGTAAAAGCAGGTCAGGCAAATCCAAGCCCTCCCGTTGGTCCTGCTTTAGGACAACACGGTTTGAATATTATGGCGTTCTGTAAAGAGTTTAATGCACAGACCCAACATTTAGAAGCAGGAATGCCAACCCCTGTGGTGATTACTGCTTATAGTGATCGTTCCTTTACCTTTATTCTGAAGACACCACCCGCTTCCGTGTTATTGAAGAAAGCGGCAGGTATCAAGAGCGGTAGTAAAACACCACACACAGATAAGGTTGGTAAAGTAACACGTCAACAGTTAGAAGACATTGCCAAGTTGAAGATGCCTGACTTAACTGCGGCTGATTTGGATGCAGCTGTCCGCACCATTGCGGGTAGTGCGCGCAGTATGGGTATTGAGACGGAAGGGGTATAAACATGGCAAAGCTATCTAAAAGACAAAAAGCAATTCAAGAAAAATTGCAACCTGGCAAGCAATATGCTGTGCTAGATGCTTTTGATTTTTTAAAATCTTTACCCCCTGTAAAGTTTGTTGAGTCTGTTGATGTGAGCGTTAACTTAGGTGTTGACCCCCGTAAATCAGACCAAGTTGTTCGTAGCTCTACTGTTCTGCCTAACGGAACAGGTAACACCGTGCGTGTTGCTGTGTTCGCTCAAGGTGCTGCTGCTGATGCCGCGCGTGCCGCAGGTGCTGACATTGTTGGGTTCGATGATTTAGCTGCACAAATTAAGGGTGGCGTGATGGATTTTGATGTTGTCATTGCTTCTCCTGATGCAATGCGCGTCGTTGGACAATTAGGACAAATTTTAGGTCCACGTGGATTAATGCCCAACCCTAAAGTAGGTACAGTTACCCCTGATGTTGCGGGTGCTGTTAAAAACGCCAAAGCAGGTCAAGTGCGTTACCGTACAGACAAAGCAGGCATTATCCATTGCACCATTGGTAAAGTTTCTTTTGATGGCAATGCATTAAAAGAAAATTTACAAGCACTGTTAAATGATTTAAATAAGATTAAACCCAGTACCGCAAAAGGTGTCTATGTGAAACGGATTACCGTTTCCAGCACAATGGGTCCTGGATTACTCATTGATCAAAATACACTAGTAAACACTGTCCAATAAGTAACAGGCTTTCGGCTGCTGAATAAATCCAAGTCAGTGGCCGTCAAAGACCGTAGGTGTCATCCGACTTAATAAAACCTACGCAGACGGCAAATTCCATTAGGTTTTTGCTGGTATGTTCAGTTTTTAACCTACTTTTTAGGTTAGAAATTGAAGATAAAAAACCAAACCAGGAGATTAAGCAATGCCGCTTAAGCTTGAAGATAAGCAAGCCATCATCGCGGAAGTATCTGAAGTTGCTGTTAAAGCACATTCCGCCGTTGTCGCTGAATATCGTGGTATGACTGTCGCTGAACTCACTAAATTACGTGTTGACGCACGCAAGGCTGATGTCTATGTCCGCGTCATTAAAAACACGTTAGCACGTCGCGCTGTTGAAGGAACTTCACTCAAATGTATTCAAGAAGTGCTAAAAGGACCCGTTATCCTTGCACTTTCTGGTGAAGACCCCGGCGCACCTGCAAGAGTGTTCAGAGATTTCCTGAAAACTAACCAAAAAATGGTAGTTAAAGGAGTTGCAATTGGTGGGCAATTGTTTGGGGCAGAAGATTTAGATAAAGTTGCAAAACTCCCCACACGCGACGAAGCCATTGCCAGCCTCATGTCAGTCATGCAAGCCCCGATTACCAAATTTGTCCGTACCTTGGCAGAGCCTCACGCCAAAATGGTGCGTACAGTTGCAGCGATACGCGACAGCAAAGAAGCCGCTTAAGTTTATCAATTTACTTTATTATTCAATACTGTTCTCTTTTTGTAGAGTATAGTTTTAGGAGTTTACAATGGCCGTATCTAAGGACGATATTTTAGAAACTATTTCCAACATGACAGTGATGGAAGTTGTTGATTTAATCAAAGCAATGGAAGAGAAGTTTGGTGTTTCCGCTGCCGCTGCTGTTGCAGTTGCTGCACCAACAGCCGCTGCTGCTGCGCCTGTTGCTGAAGAACAAACCGAATTCAACGTCATCATGACCAGTTTCGGAGCCAACAAAGTCGGCGTGATCAAAACCATTCGTGGTATTACTGGTTTGGGTCTGAAAGAAGCGAAAGACCTCGTTGAAGCCGTACCCGCTACAGTTAAAGAAGCGGTCTCTAAAGATGAAGCCGCAAAAATTAAGAAAGAACTTGAAGAAGCCGGCGCAGCTGTCGATATCAAGTAATATTGATTGGCAGTTTTCGCTTGTGAAGGCGTACAGACTATTTGCTACGTCGTGATAAAATAAACGGCTGGTGACCCTTACGTTACCGGCCTTTTTCTGTTAGTGCTAGCCTATCATTTTGATGAGGTGATTCAATTGAATCTTTTCATCATTCTTATGGTCAACCGGGAGTCCCCATGACTTACTCTTTCACTGAGAAAAAGCGCATCCGCAAGAGCTTCGGTAAACTGCCAAAGATATTGGATATTCCTTATCTGCTTGCCATCCAGCTTGAATCCTACCGCACTTTCCTCCAGAAAGACACCCTTCCTGAGCAAAGAACCAGTATCGGATTACATGCTGCCTTTAAATCTGTATTTCCCATAGTTAGTTACTCGGGTAATGCCGCGTTAGAATATGTCAGTTACCGTTTAGGTAAACCATTGTTTGATGTGAAAGAATGTCAAGTGCGCGGAATGACATTTGCTGCTTCTTTACGGGTTAAAGTCCGTTTGATGTTATACGACAAGGAAGCGAAAGATACCAAAACCCGCAGCATTAAAGATATTAAAGAACAAGAAGTTTACATGGGCGAACTGCCACTAATGACCAATAATGGCACGTTTGTCATTAATGGCACTGAGCGGGTGATTGTGTCCCAATTACACCGTTCTCCAGGTGTATTTTTTGACCATGACAAGGGAAAAACACACTCATCAGGTAAGTTCCTGTATGCAGCACGGGTGATTCCTTATCGTGGTTCATGGCTAGATTTTGAGTTTGACCACAAAGATTGTATTTTTGTGCGAATTGACAGACGACGTAAGTTGCCTGTTAGTATTTTGTTGCGTGCGTTAGGGTTTAACAACCAACAAATGCTAGAAATGTTTTTTGAAACTAATAACTTCAGTTATAGCACAGACAAAGACCAGTTTTCTTTTGCCCTTGTTGCCGATCGGTTACGAGGTGAATTAGCCAGTTTTGACATTCGTGACACCGAAGGGCAACTGGTGGTTGAAACAGGCCGACGTATTACTGCAAAACACATTAAACAACTAGAAAAAGCCAATATTACCTCCTTGCCTGTTCCTGATGATTACCTATTTGGCAAAGTGATTGCCCATGATATTAATGGCAGTGATGGTAAACTCATTATCAAAGCAAATGAGGAAATCACGGCTGATATTATTCGCTTATTACGTGAGCATCAAATTCGTAAGTTTAACACCCTGTATATTAACGACTTAGACCGTGGTCCTTACCTCTCTGATACCTTGCGATTAGATACGGCAACAACCCCCTTAGAAGCGCATTACGAAATTTATCGCATGATGCGTCCTGGTGAACCGCCTACAGCAGAATCCGCAGAGACGCTATTCCAGAGTCTATTTTTCTCTGAAGACCGTTATGATTTATCCGCTGTTGGACGGATGAAATTTAACCGCCGTGTTGGACGTGATGAATTAATCGGCTCAGGCGTGTTATCCACAGATGACATCTTAGCGGTTTTACGCACGTTGATTGATATTCGTAATGGCAACGGTACGGTTGATGACATTGACCATTTAGGCAATCGTCGCATTCGTAGCGTTGGGGAAATGGCAGAAAATCAATTCCGTATTGGTTTAGTGCGCGTTGAACGGGCGGTAAAAGAACGTTTATCCTTAGCGGAATCAGAAAATATGATGCCGCAAGAACTTATTAACGCGAAACCTGTTTCTGCGGCCATTCGTGAGTTTTTTGGTTCTAGCCAACTCTCCCAATTCATGGATCAAAATAATCCATTGTCCGAAGTCACGCATAAACGCCGTGTTTCCGCCTTAGGGCCGGGCGGGTTGACTCGTGAACGCGCAGGCTTTGAAGTCCGCGACGTGCATCCTACGCATTATGGGCGTGTGTGTCCAATTGAAACCCCTGAAGGGCCAAACATCGGTTTGATTAATTCCCTTTCCGTGTTTGCCCGTACAAATGAATACGGCTTTTTAGAAACACCTTATCGTCGTGTGGAGGATGGCAAAGTTACCAATAAGGTAGATTACCTCTCTGCGATTGAAGAAGGTAACTTCGTCATTGCGCAAGCAAATTCTACGCTGGATGCAGAAGGGCGATTTATTGAAGAACATGTAACCGCCAGACACAAAAACGAATTTACCTTAGTTTTAAAAGACAGTGTGCAATACATGGACGTATCGCCCATGCAAATTGTTTCCGTTGCTGCGGCCTTAATTCCCTTCTTAGAACACGATGACGCAAACCGTGCGTTAATGGGTTCTAACATGCAACGTCAAGCAGTTCCTACCTTACGGGCAGAAAAACCGCTAGTTGGCACAGGCATTGAACGCACGGTTGCGATTGACTCGGGGGTTGCTGTTGCAGCAGAACGCGGTGGTATTGTTGACTCTGTTGACGCGGCGCGTGTTGTGGTGCGAGTAAACGACGGTGAAACAGAACCCGGTGAAGCAGGGGTTGATATTTACAACTTCACTAAATACGTGCGCTCTAACCAAAATACATGTATTAATCAACGTCCTTTAGTCAAACCGGGCGATATAATTGCAAAAGGTGATGTGTTAGCCGATGGTCCTTCCACCGACATGGGGGAATTAGCCTTAGGACAAAACATGCTCGTTGCCTTCATGCCTTGGAATGGATACAACTTTGAAGACTCGATTCTCATTTCCGAACGGGTGGTTGAAGAAGACCGTTTCACCTCAATTCACATTGTAGAATTGAGTTGTATGGCGCGAGATACCAAACTAGGACCAGAGGAAATCACCTCTGATATTCCCAACGTCAGCGAGGCTGCGCTGAATAAGCTGGACGCTTCGGGGATTGTTTATATTGGTGCAGAAGTCCGTCCCGGCGATATTCTGGTTGGTAAAGTAACGCCTAAAGGCGAAACGCAACTCACCCCAGAAGAAAAACTGTTACGTGCTATCTTTGGCGAAAAAGCCTCCGATGTAAAAGACACCTCATTACGTGTTTCTTCAGGAACTTATGGCACGGTCATTGATGTACAAGTCTTTACCCGTGACAGCGTGGAAAAAGACGAACGCGCCAAACAGATTGACCACTCAGAATTAGAAAAGGTTCGCAAAGACTTACGCGATAAGTTCCGTATTCTGGAAGATGATACTTATCAACGGTTAGAAAAAATTCTGATTGGGCACAAAGCAATCAGCGGACCTAAAGGTCTAGATTCTCATAAACCCATCAGCAAAGAATACCTAATTACGCTGAATCGTGAACAATGGTTTGAAATCAACCTGCAAGAACCCGCTGTACAAGAACAACTGGAACTATCTAAAGACATTCTGGAACAAGAACGGAAGCGTGCCGACGAAGCGTTTGAAGAAAAACGCAAAAAGCTCGCGGCCGGTGATGACCTTGCCCCCGGTGTCCTAAAAATGGTGAAAGTTTATCTTGCAGTGAAACGTCGGGTACAACCGGGTGACAAGATGGCAGGTCGCCATGGCAATAAAGGGGTTGTCTCCATGATTGTCCCCGTTGAAGACATGCCCTATCGGAAAGATGGTCGTCCTGTGGACATCGTCTTAAACCCACTGGGTGTGCCGTCACGGATGAACATTGGACAGGTGTTAGAAACCCACTTAGGCTGGGCAGCAAAAGGCATTGGTGAACGCATTGACAATATGTTAAAAGCCCATCAACGCGCGACCGTTGCAGAAATCCGCGAATTCTTACACAAAGTCTATAATACGACAGGTGGTAAGACAGAAGATTTAGCGTCATTTACCGATGATGAAATTATTGAATTAGCGAAAAATCTTCGTAAAGGCGTACCCACCGCAACCCCTGTTTTCGACGGGGCAAGCGAAAATGAAATTCAAGCCATGTTAGAACTGGCAAACCTGCCCATAACAGGACAAACCGTGCTGTATGACGGACGGACAGGCGAAGCCTTTGAACGTGAAGTCACCGTCGGCTACATGTACATGCTCAAACTCAACCACTTAGTTGATGACAAGATGCACGCCCGTTCTACAGGGCCTTACAGCCTTGTTACCCAACAACCTTTAGGCGGTAAAGCCCAATTCGGGGGACAACGTTTCGGGGAAATGGAAGTCTGGGCGTTGGAAGCCTATGGTGCGGCCTACACCTTGCAAGAAATGCTGACCGTCAAATCAGACGACGTAAATGGACGGACAAAGATGTACAAAAACATCGTTGATGGCGACCACCGTATGGAAGCGGGGATGCCAGAGTCCTTTAATGTATTAGTGAAGGAAATTCGCTCATTGGGAATTGATATGGAGTTAGAGCAAAACAATTAGTACGAATACGGTACGTTTATGAATCATGGGCGGTTTTGTGCGGATTTATAGTCAAAAAAGACTGCATAAATGACAGCACACCGCCCACCTCCAGAATTCTGCAAGCGGAGAACGACCTTGAAAGATTTAATGAATTTGTTGAACAGCCAAGGGCATATAGAAGAATTTGACCGCATTTGTATCGGTCTAGCCTCCCCCGAGAAAATTCGCTCTTGGTCTTATGGGGAAGTCAAAAAACCAGAAACCATCAACTACCGCACATTTAAACCTGAGCGGGATGGATTGTTTTGCGCAAAAATCTTCGGACCTGTCAAAGATTACGAATGCTTATGCGGCAAATACAAACGCTTAAAACATCGTGGTGTTGTTTGCGAAAAATGCGGCGTGGAAGTTACCCAAGCCAAAGTCCGTCGCGAACGCATGGGACACATCGAATTAGCCAGCCCTGTCGCGCATATTTGGTACTTAAAATCTTTACCCTCTCGCATGGGCTTGATTTTAGACTTAACTCTGCGTGACATTGAACGTATTCTCTATTTTGAAGCCTACGTTGTTATTGAACCCGGTTTAACCTCTTTAGAACGCGGTCAATTACTGACAGAAGAGCAATATTTAGATGCCTTAGAAGAACATGGCGACGAATTTGACGCACGCATGGGTGCGGAAGCCATTTATGAATTACTTCGTACCCTAGATTTAGCGGGAGAAGTCAACCGCTTACGCGAAGAAATTAATGGCACAAACTCCGATACCAAAATCAAAAAGCTCAACAAACGCTTAAAACTGATTGAATCCTTCCTACACTCAGGCAACCGCCCTGAATGGATGGTTTTAAAAGTCTTACCCGTGTTACCACCTGAATTACGTCCTTTAGTTCCCTTAGATGGTGGGCGTTTTGCGACTTCTGACTTAAACGATTTATATCGTCGTGTTATTAACCGTAACAACCGTTTAAAACGGCTGCTCGACTTAAACGCGCCTGACATTATCGTGCGTAACGAAAAACGCATGTTACAAGAAGCCGTCGACGCACTGTTAGACAACGGACGGCGTGGGCGCGCGATTACAGGCACGAACAAACTGCCTTTAAAATCCCTTGCTGACATGATTAAAGGGAAACAAGGGCGTTTCCGTCAAAACTTACTCGGTAAACGCGTCGACTACTCTGGTCGTTCCGTTATCGTGGTCGGCCCTACCCTGCGCCTGCATCAATGCGGGTTGCCGAAAAAAATGGCGTTGGAACTCTTCAAGCCTTTTGTCTTCGGCAAATTAGAATTGCGTGGTTTAGCGACAACGATTAAAGCCGCTAAGAAAATGGTGGAGCGCGAAGGCCCTGAAGTGTGGGATGTATTAGAAGAAGTCATTCGTGAACATCCTGTATTACTCAACCGCGCACCAACCCTGCACCGTTTAGGGATTCAAGCCTTTGAGCCTGTTTTGATTGAAGGGAAAGCGATTCAACTGCATCCGCTGGTATGTACCGCCTTTAATGCCGACTTCGACGGCGACCAAATGGCCGTCCATGTTCCCTTATCCATTGAGGCACAATTAGAAGCACGTGCTTTAATGATGTCTTCTAACAACGTCTTATCACCTGCGAATGGTGAACCTATTATTGTTCCTTCACAGGACGTGGTACTAGGCTTGTACTATATGACCCGCTTGCGTGTGAATGCGCTGGGTGAAGGTATGAAATTCGCCGACGTTGATGAAGTGCATCGTGCCTATGAAAATCGAGTCGTTGCTTTACAAGCCGAAATTCAAGTGCGGATTAAAGAAGTCCTCTTTGATGAAAAAGGCGCGCGCGTAGAAAGAACGGTGTTGCGTAAAACGACGGTCGGACGTGCCTTATTATCTGAAATCATCCCTGAAGGCTTGCCCTTCTCTGTTGTTGATTGCGACTTAAGCAAAAAAGCGATTTCTAAACTGATTAATACCAGCTATCGCCGTGTTGGCTTAAAAGATACCGTTGTTTTTGCTGACCGTTTGATGTACACGGGATTTTCTTTTGCAACCCGTGCGGGGATTTCCATTGGGATTAAAGACATGGTCATTCCTGATGAAAAACCGGGAATTATTTCGTCCGCAGAAAGAGAAGTAACAGAAATTCAAAACCAATATGCCTCAGGTTTAATCACTGATGGTGAACGTTACAACAAAGTTATCGATATTTGGTCACGTACCAATGACAAATTGGCAAAAGCCATGATGACCAAGTTGGCAGACGAACCCGTTAAAGACTTAGACGGCAATATTGTTGTAGATAAAGATACAAGCAAAGTAAAACTGCAACGTTCTTTCAACTCCATCTATATGATGGCGGACTCTGGGGCGCGGGGTTCTGCCGCGCAGATTCGGCAATTAGCTGGGATGCGGGGGTTAATGGCAAAGCCTGACGGCTCTATCATTGAAACGCCCATTACGGCAAACTTCCGTGAAGGTTTGGATGTTTTACAATACTTTATCTCCACTCACGGCGCGCGGAAAGGCTTAGCAGATACCGCGTTAAAAACTGCAAACTCAGGTTACTTAACCCGTCGTTTAGTGGATGTTGCACAAGACTTAGTGATTTTAGAAAAAGACTGTGGCACACATAATGGTTTAGAAATGACCCCATTAATTGAAGGGGGCGATGTAGTCGAACCCTTGCGTGAACGGGTATTAGGACGGATTGTTGCTGAAGATATTTTTGTTCCTGAACAAGAAGAAGCCGTCGTCAAACGTGGCACGCTCTTAGACGAAACTTGGGTAGAAAAACTCGACGCTTTAGGGATAGACCGCGTTAAAGTTCGTTCCGCCATCAGTTGCGAAGCCCGTTATGGTATTTGCGCCCATTGCTATGGACGTGATTTAGGGCGTGGGCATCTTGTCAATATGGGCGAAGCGGTTGGCGTTATTGCCGCACAATCTATTGGTGAACCCGGTACACAGCTCACCATGCGTACCTTCCATATTGGGGGGGCTGCTTCTCGAGCTGTTGCCATCAACAATATTGAAGTGAAGGCGAAAGGGATTGCGAAACTTCACAACATCAAAACCGTTGAGCAACAAAACGCTGAAGGAGTCGCGCGAGTTGTTGCCGTTTCTCGGTCAGGTGAGTTAGCCATACAAGACGATAATGGACGCGAGCGTGAACGCTACAAAGTGCCTTACGGTGCGGTGTTCACTATTCGTGATGGTGATCCTGTGGAAGCAGGACAATTAGTCGCCAGTTGGGACCCCCATACCCACCCAATTATCACTGAAGTAAAAGGGAAAATTAATTTTACAGATGTGATTGAAGGGGTAACCGTGAACCGTCAAACTGACGAATACACGGGTTTAACCAGTATTGTAGTGACTGACCCGAAACAACGTCCGTCCAACGCAAAAGATATGCGTCCAATGGTGAAATTAGTGAGCGAGGATGGGCAAGATTTAAACATCATCGGCACTCAAATTCCCGCAACATATTTCTTGCCACCCCGCGCAATTATTACGGTAGAAGATGGGCAAGCAGTGAATGTTGGCGATGTTATTGCTCGGTTACCGCAAGAGTCCTCAAAAACCCGTGATATTACAGGGGGCTTGCCACGTGTCGCGGACTTGTTTGAAGCGCGTATTCCTAAAGAACCCTCTGTTTTGGCAGAATACAGCGGTACCGTTAGTTTTGGTAAAGATACCAAGACGAAACAACGTTTAATCATCACCTCTAAAGATGGGCAACAATATGAAATTCCCATTCCAAAGTGGCGACATGTCAACGTGTTCGAAGGGGAGCATGTAGAAAAGGGTGAAACGTTAGTTGACGGCGCACCTAATCCACATGATATTTTACGTCTGCTTGGCGTGGCTGAATTAGCCCGTTACATTGTCAACGAAGTGCAGGAAGTTTACCGTTTACAAGGCGTAAAAATTAATGATAAGCACATCGAAGTTATCGTGCGTCAAATGTTGCGTAAAGTATCCATTATTGACCCCGGCGATACCCGTTTACTCAAGGGTGAACAGATTGAACGTGCGAAGTTATATGAAGAAAATGAACGTGTTCGTGTAGAAGATAAGGCATTATCAACTTGGGAACCCATGTTATTAGGGATTACCAAAGCCTCATTGGCAACAGAATCCTTTATTTCTGCCGCCTCTTTCCAAGAAACTACGCGCGTATTGACGGAAGCCTCAGTTAGCGGCAAGTACGATGATTTACGTGGCTTAAAGGAAAATGTGATTGTAGGGCGTTTAATTCCTGCGGGAACAGGCTTGGCGTATCATGAAGAACGTCGTGCACAACGGCGCAAAGCGCAAGGCTTAGGTAGCACAACCGTTAGCCCTGAAGCGACAACAAATACAGAAAATACTTCAGAAACTTAAGATGTTTAATAAGGAATTCTGAAGATTAAAAGTCCCGTTAGATTTATTCTAACGGGACTTTTTTTTGAGTAACTTATAAAATCCGTCGTTATGGTATATAGCAAACGCACCATAAAGTGATTTGAATTTAGGATTAGCAGTCCTGACAGGACCGCTAATTCTCCGCATCGTTTTTATAGTGTGTTTACTATAGCTAACGCACTTCAAAATGATTATTGTAGGGTGGAATACGCTACGCTATTCCACCCTACATTAAGCTGCTTTTTAAGTTGCGTTAGCTATACGGACATCTGTCCTTAATGCACCCTACGTTAGTCTTTGTAAACAATCTAAACTACTCTTTAAACTGCAATTCTTTTCCATCAATAAACCGAATCCAATTGGGATACCATTCAACAACCAATTCATTTTCTGACATATCAACATAAGCCCGATTCTCAGGGGTAACAGGTTTGTTTACATTGCCACATTGAAAAACAATGCTTTCTTGTGGAACTAATGGTTTATCTTGTGGAAGACCAGCGAGATAACAACCATCTAAACTTAAACTAAAATCTATCAATTTGCGATGGGCTTTATAAATAGTCACATTGGCTTTAATGGCTTCAATCGTGTTATCAGAAGTATTTTTTAAGCGATAAGTTGTTACTAATATCTGCTCTTTTTTATTAGCTGGATTAATAGGTCGTGTAGCATGTTTAGGCAAATTGTCTTGTAGATATCCTGCGGGGTTGGGTGCAAATGCGGAGTCTTCACGTGCGACAATTTCACGCTTTATCAATTGAATTGACAATGCAGCACGCAATGGCTCAAGGGCTTTGTCTTTAATATCCATTCGCTTACGCAAATCACTTTCTCGTTGCGCTTCTTGTACTAGGAATTTTTTTTGTAATTCAATAGCTTCACTCACTGTGCGTGCGGTAAATGGCATGTCAGGGTCGGCAAAAGCAGCAGGTAATACATCTCCATTACTTCGTTCCACATAACCAATGACTAATGCACGGTCGTCTTCTGGTAATCTATCCAATTGTGTTTGAATCGACGATAAATCTGTCGTTCCAAATGGTAACGCGGTTCGATAAGGATTACGCATAATGGAGACTCCCCAAGCGATTCCCCCAGCTATTAAAGCGATAGTGATTATCTTTTTTAACGCCATATTATAAATCCTTGTAGATATTTACTATATAAATCAGAATATTTAGGGTTAAAACGCGGTTAATTCTGGAAATTTAGCGAATTCTGATTCAGATAAATACGTTATCAGAATATTTATTAATTCAAAAAAGTTATCGGTATATCAGTAAATAATAATGTAATTGATTGGTATATTATCTTAATATGATTAGAAATTTTACTAATATGTTCTTTATTAATCAATGTTATAAGAGAATTATCATGATTGCCTTTGAACAGCATTATAAAGGTCGTTTTTCTGGGATTTTACGTTGGACACAGTTAGATGCGTTATGGGAAAAAGTACAAGCAAGTCCTGAAGGCTGGTATGTTTATTTTGTAGGTGGTGCAGTCCCACAACAACCTACTAATGCACTAAATTTACAATTATTTATTGATGAATTAGATAGTTTATTACGTCATGAGCATGATTATGATTTTTGCGGTTTAATTTATGCGGATAATGTGGAAAATCCTGCGATGATTAAAGTATTTGACCCGCATCAGCTAGGTTCTGGTTGTGGGGTCAATCACAAACCTGTTTTTCCCCGTTGGCTATTGAGTAAAATCCCACCTGAATCCTTGCTAGATAATACACGACCTACAGCCAATCGCCATCGCTGGTGGAAACAACTTTTTTTTAAGTAAATGCTTTTATAACTAATTATTAATGTAGCTTAATGCAATTAAGCATTATGTATAACAATATGTTATCCCTTTCGGGTTAAAGATAAGGTTTAAAATTCGGTTTAAGTATGATATATCTTTCACAGGTTAAACTGACTATTTACAGTTTGTGTAAGGTCAAGTATTTATTGCTTTCTATATAATTTTTTTTGATAGCATTAAGGGAAGCGGACGGTTTATCGATATTTTTGGAGGATAGCTTTATGGCAAATCGTAGAACCTTTTTACAAGGCTCTTTAGCAAGCGGTGTCGCGCTCGTTGGTGCAAGCGTCCTTCCGCAAACAGGCATGGCTGAATGGTCTGCTGCGATTAAACCCGCATTCGCGGCGAAAGAAACAACCGATATTATTAAAGCCTTGTTCAATCAGAGCGAGGTTGTCGAGAGTGCGGATATTGAAGTTAAAGCCCCTGATATTGCAGAAAATGGCGCGGTTGTCCCCGTTCAAGTTATAACTAAACTACCTAATTTGACCTCTATTACGTTAATCGCGCCTAAAAACCCTGTGCCTTTAGTCGCTAAGTTTTCGTTGAGTGCTGGAATGGAAGGCTTTGTTTCTACTCGTATTAAAATGGGTGGGACGGGTGACGTGGTTGCGATTGTTGAGTCTGATGGCAAACTTTTTTCTGCAAAGAAGGAAGTAAAAGTGACTATTGGCGGTTGTGGCGGTTAATGCGTGAAGGGGAATAATTAAAAATGTCTAGTATTCGTGTACAAGCTAAGTTAAAAGAGGGTGTAACGGAAGTTAAAGCCCTAATTAGTCATCCTATGGAAACAGGTTCACGTAAAGATCGTGATACGGGCGAGTTGATTCCTGCACATTTTATTGAGGAGTTGACATGCGAGCATAATGGCAGTGTGGTGATGAGTGCCATTTGGAGCGCGGGTATTTCGCAAAATCCGTATTGTGCGTTTAATCTTAAAAATATTAAGGAAGGCGACACTATCAAGTTATCTTGGAAAGATAATTTGGGTAAAAATGATACTGCGGAAGTGCAGGTAACGGTATAATTTAATGGTGTCGTTTTTTTGAAGATAAAGCATTAAAAAATCTAAGATTTGATAATCGCCCCCTGCAGTCTGTTGGGGGCGATTTTTTTATGTTTCTTTTTCATAAGGAAAGCGCAGGCTAATGCAATATTTTCCTTGTTCTGCACGGCGGGTTAGTTTGGCTTGTGAACCGTAGTAAAAAGTTAAACGGCGTTGAATATTTTCTTGTCCAATTCCATTGCCCTGATGGGTTTTAGGCGAGGTTAATAAGGGGCTTTCTATGTCTAAGCGAATATGTGTCCCATCAAATAAACCCGTTATAACAATTGTTCCCCCTTCTAAAGCGGGTTGAATCCCATAATAAACCGCGTTTTCTAAGAGTGGCTGTAGCGTTAGGGAAGGAATCAAGGCATCTTCTGGGACATTGTTTAGTCGCCACTCAACCCGCAATCTGTCACCTAATCGCAGGGTTTCTATGCGTAGGTATTGCTCACACAGTTCTAACTCATCTTCTAACGCGACACGTTGGCTTGCATCTGATAGCGCGACTCTAAATAATTCCGCAAAATCTTCAACCGCTTGTTCAGCTTCTTTGGGTTGAAAACGAATAAGACTTGCTATGGTATTCATGCTATTGAATAAAAAGTGGGGTCGAATTCGTGATTGTAGTGCTTGAATATGTGCATGTGCATTGGTATTACTTTCTTGTTGAAAATTATATTGGATATACAGATAGCGTAGGGCTATCGCGCTGATAATCGCACTAATAGCTAAGTTTCTGAGTAAAAATAACAGGTGTTGTTCGGCAATATAGCGTAGGGGAAAAGGGGTTAAGAGAAAGGCAATCAGTTCACTTAGGATAAGTGCTGCAAGTAATATGCTTGCGTAGATTAATACGAGGATTGCTTTACGTCCGATTTTTTTATAGAAAAAATAGCCCAGCATCGTGCTGTCGATAACGGCAATAATGGCAAAAATTTGTAACATAAGCCAATAATGTTGCGGATTAAGCATTTGCCCTAATATTTGGCTTAAACTTTCTTCAATAAACCAAGCGGTTTCACTAACGAGCAGTGAAATAATGAGAATAATAAAATAACTCACAATCCCTACAATTTTATTACTTCCCAATTTGGATAAAAAATCTTTTAATAAACAAAGCATAGCCATGCTACACAAGGTTATCCATTGCATAAATAGGGAAACAAGCGCGAGGTCATTAAAAATATTGCGTAGTGCATATCCCCAGCCAAATCCAATTTTACTTAAAGGGGCTAAAACCAGCACGAAAGCAAGTAATTCGGTGAGGATAATGCCAAAAAAAACACTTTTTACGCTACAAAAATCAGGTAAAAACAGCCGATTGGGCGGGGAAGTTGGGTATGTTGTCATAAATTGGCAGTAAGTGCGAAGGGATTCACACTCACTATATCAAGTAACTCACTGATTATAAATTAGCCTCAACCAGACATTTCACGCCTATTCGCAGTTTTCCGTCAGGGTTTGCCATTTGTACAATAACTTTTACCGTGTCGGTGCTGGCATCAGTAATCGGTGAAATATAAGTGATTTTCCCTTGTGCAGGGGGGATATCCAACTGTGGGAATTTTACATTCACTGCTTGCGCTGTCTTTAATTTAAGCGCGTCGGTCGTTGGTACGTTAATGGTTGCTTGTAAAGGGTCAGTACTGACAAGGGTAATGACTTTAAAATCATTTCCACCCACTAATTCAGCAACTTCCTTATGTACAACGGTCACAATTCCATTGATAGGACTGCGTAACGTTCGCCGTGTGATTTGTGCCTCTAACTGTTTATATTCCATTTCGCTGATTTGCATGGCTTCTCGTGCTGCTTGTGTTTCTGCAACAGCGGATTCTAACTCGATTTGTGTTTGACTCACCTCAGACTGTTGTGCATTACCTTTTGCTAATAGGGGTAAGAGTCGGTCTAATCTGTCACGGCGCAATTTTTCTATGGCACGGGCAGCCGTTAATCGTCCAGACGCGCCTTTTTTAGCTTTTGCAACGGCTAGTGCTGCAACTAATACATCTGTATCTAAAACAGCTAATACTTGTCCTGTTTTTACTCTATCGCCTTCTTTCACTTTTACGATGTCTAACACCCCAATTTCAGGTGCAGCAACGTCTATTTCGTGTTCCGATTCTGTAAACCCCTCATACTCAGCCGCAACAACTAATTGGCTGAAACATAACAACAAACCAAGTGGTATGGATTTTATCATGATTTATCCCTTTTCAGTAAAAAATGTATTAACTAACTATCTGATACACTAAAACAAACCAATTAGTATGATTATAAAAAGAAAAATTCTATAAAAATTTAAAAAAAAGTGGTTATACTAAGAGCATATAACGATGTGTTACAGGCATCTGCAAGCATGGTAGCACAACTTGGTTTCTTCATAATACAAAGACATTCTATAATTAACTACTTGTTATTGATATATATAATCTATGAATCACCTTGCTTTTTAACGGTATATTTATTGCTTAATTATAGATAAAACACTAAGCATCATTGTTTCTTAGTTAGAATCATAACATGATAAATTTTTGTCAAATTGCCATCTACGGTAGAGTTATGTATAAATCACTATTATTTATTTTATTATCTACCCTAATCATCAATAATACATGGGCAGTAACGTATGATGAATCGCAAGAAAATATTGTTTTTGCGGAAGGTGAAACCACAGAATTGGTTAGTGAAGTTTCTGATGATGTAATGGAAAGTAGTGAAAATGTTCCTGCTACGCCTGAAGGTGAGCCTGTTATTGAAGTTCCTGCCGAAGAAATACCCGTCGTCGAACAACCACCTGTTGTAACAGAACCTCCAGCCAGTGAACCAACAATACCCGCCGAAGAAACACCCGTTGTAACAGTGCCTCCAACCAGTGAACCCGTAACACCTGTAGAAACGCCCGTTGTAACCACACCAACATCAGGGCCTAAAACGACTATTACAGCAAGTCTGCATGTGTTTATGCAAGAGAATACACATCGTTTAGCAGGGTTTTATTTTGATTTACCTCCCTTACCCAGCACAGGCACTTTACGCACGGCAAAATTACAATTTACGAACCGTCAAGCGGGGGAATTTATTTCTGGCACATTTGATATATTTGCAGAAATAGGCTCACATCCTGCGATTTTCTCGCTAAAAAATCCATTAACGCCACGTCAATTATCTGCCTATGCCAGCCCCTACATTCCACATAGTCATTGGCAAGCAGGAGAAACATGGTCTTTAGACGTAACACTTCCCGTACAATCAGTATTACAAACAGAGCGTTGTAACCAAGCTATTGCACTTATTGCTCAAAGCACTGATGTACAGGGATATAACTTTGAACGCTATACGGTTAATGAGCAGACAGTTAGCTTAGAATTGACGTTTGATGGACAGCAAGCCATTGATACAAATAGTAGTCGTTGTCTTGTAACAACCGATATTTTAGAAGAATTAAATGCTTTGCCTACCTTTGTGAATTCAGGCTTAAGTATTAGCAAGAATAGTGATGGTGTTTTACAAAGTGAATTAGAAGGTGTGCGGTTTATGCTCGCACCACAAGCGTTATATACAACGACAACAGAAATAGCGACTGCTTTAGCAGAGGGACAAATCAGTTTTACCTTGGAAAACGGAAAAACATTGGTGACAACGCCCGTTATTCAAGACATCTCCGCCTTTAAACAAGCAATTAAAACCATCGATAATCTACAAAATGCGTCCATTAGTATCGCGGAAGATGGCAAAGTTTTAATAAAAGTAAATGGGTTAATACGTTATGTGCTTTATCCCGATATCAGTTCAACGCCTGTACACCAGACCACCGTGTTAGGGCTAACTGTGCATACACAATACTGGTCATTCGTATTTACTGATGCGCAGGGACAGAACCGCGAACAATATTTATATATTGTTCTGTAAATTTATAATGATAGGTAGGGCAGTTTTTTCCTTTATCACTTAGCAAAAATAAAAATATGGGAATAACTGACGATTACATTAGATAAACACAACTTGTCGATGTACTGCTGATTTAATCCGTAGGCATCACTTGCGAGACGACCATGAAAAAGACGCAAAAACCCTATACCACCCTTTTTGAAAAGTTAGAAGACCGTTTATTATTAAGTGCTAATCCCCTCGTCGCGCTAGACGTGCCTGAAGAACAGGTTACAGATGCAATTGCTGCCGACCAATTAGACTTAAATTTGCACACAACCGCTGTTGCTGATGCAAATACAAATGCGTTGCAAACTGAAAAGGCGACATTAACCGCCGATGCGTCGTCCAGCCAAGCTGCTACGGTTAAACCCGAAGCATCATCGACAGATTCCAGCAATACCACAACTGATAGTGATACCAACACAAGCAATGCAGGCGCACAAGTTACGGTTGATACCAGTAAATTAACCAATACAACATCCGATGCAACAACACCATCTGATGATGTAGGTGCATCAAGCACTGCAAACAGTGTAGGCACACAAGTTACCGTTAATACAGATAAACTAACCGATACAGCATCTGATGCAACAACACCAACTGATGATGTGGGCGCATCAAGCACTGCAAACAGTGTAGGCACACAAGTTACTGTTAATACAGATAAACTAACCGATACATCAAGTACTACCAACAGTGGCGATGTAACAGACACAACGTCTGTTTCTGCAACCAGCCCGTTAAATACTGAATCTACAACCAGTACAACCCCCCATACCGATGCCGCAGACACGACAACAACACCAATTGCAGGTGTTGATGTGCCACAAGATGATGCTGATACAAGTGTTCGTGTAGAAATTGCCTTTGTTGACAGCAATGTATCTGGCTATCAAGCCATTGTTGATGCTTACAAAGCACAATCTTCCCAAACCGTACAAATGGAAGTCGTTGTCTTATCCGCTGACCAAAACGGTGTTTCACAAATCACCGACGTTTTAAACTTTTATAAAGACAAAGGTATCGCCATAGATGGGATTCATATTTTATCCCATGCGGAATCGGGTTCTTTAACCTTAGGTAACGCACATTTTTCCCTTGAAGATATTCAATCCAATAGCAGTGCCGCTACGTTAGTCAAAACATGGCAAGGTGCATTAAGTGCTGATGCCGATATTCTACTTTACGGCTGTGATGTTGCCAGTGGTGAATTAGGCGTGCAATTTACGCAAGAATTGCATCAACTAACTGGGGCGGATGTTGCTGCTTCTACAGATAAAACAGGACGGGACGATTTAGGCGGTAACTGGACATTAGAAGAACAAACAGGACAAATCGATACTCAAGTTGTTAGTAGTGATACAACCGTGTTACTGGCTGGAACACCCGCACCTGTCACTACTATCGGCTTACCCAGTGAATGGATGATTAACGAAAACTTCACCTTCACGGTTGATTTTGACAATGCAGGAACAGGAATAGGTTACGCACCGTATATTGATTTAAAAATTCCGCAAGGAATGAATTTATTAGCTGGTAAATATTCTATTGCCGATTTAACCATGGTGAAAGTCGCCACATGGGACGGCACAAAATGGATAGACGGTGGCGGTAATCAAGTTATTAAACATTATTATGGTGATCGTGGTGTTACCTTACCGACTTTTGACACGAGTTTACAAGTGGGCGACCAGTGGTACACCATAGAATTACCCTTTGGTAGCTTTGTTCCTACTCAACCAACTGCTGAATTTCAATTTACCGCCATATTAGACCCCTTATCGGGTGCGGTTTTTAATACCCCGCTGAATGTTAGTGCAACCAGTGGTTTTAGCTTTGGACAAGACGAGTTTAAAAACCCTGTTGCGGACAGTCCGAATATAACAGGTGTAACCCGCGAGACTTCTCATTCTGCGGCAATTACGCCTAAAGTTATCACCATTACCAAAGTATCCAATGCGACTGAGGGAGAGAGTGCTACAGGGGAGAATTTCCCCGTTCAATATACGTTGACTGTTAATGTTGCTAATGGCGCGACTGTGACAGCAATGGATATTATGGATTTCCTACCTGAAAATTTACAACATCTTAATTTAGCAAATTATCATATAGAGGTGAACCCCGGCACCGTCGTCACAACAGATGCACCCACCACAGGACATCCCAATACTGCGGCCAGTGGTAACAATAATTATTTATTTGAAAATACGACCGTTACAGGCACGACGGCGACGAATGAAATTGTCATTACTTATTACAATATTGTCCCTGAAAATGATGCCAACAAAGGCGTTATTCTCAATCCCACAACAGGAAATGAAACAACTTCCGTTAATGAATCACAAGTTTCTGGTACTTACACCAATCAAAGCGGGATTGACATCACTGACCAAGTTGTGACTGATGGGACAATAAACGATGCAAATGATGGAACACCAACAGATGACGAAGACGACGATAGCACCCTTATTGACCGTTCAATTGCAATCCAGAAAAGCCATGAAATTGTAGAAAATATCACTGCGACGGCTAACCAAGCACTAACCCTACCGGGTAGCGTGGTTAAATATACCCTAACATTCCAAATTTCTGACTACTTTGATTTTAATAATGTTGTTATTCAAGACTTATTTTCAGATGGACAACGACTTTACACGCCTAATAGTTCGTATGCACCAACATTACAAATTTTAGGCGATGCGGATAGCGTTTTAGCAACCACTGCGTTTTCAGGGTTTAATACAAGCACGCAAACAGCAACAAACTTTACCCTCACGTTTGACCCATCTACCGCACCAACAGGATATGACGGTAGCTATTTCAGCAATGTTCCCTTATATGATGCAACCTTACTAACGTTTAATGTTTCTGCCGAACTGGTTTCGCAAGGCGTGGATGGCATTTTAGAAGGCAATCGTATCAGTAGTGCTGATCCTTACGCCTCTGCCGCCAGCCCATGGACAAATGGGACAAATACACCGAATGGCACACGCGGCGTAATCACTTATTACACCCTGATACAAGAAGATTTTACTGATTTACAAAATGCCCCCGGTTATACATCAGATGACAGCGTTGACACAGGCGACCGCTTGTTTAACGACGTTGCCATTAAAGGGAATATTGTTAATAGCTCGGGTACAGTGATTGGGACAGAAGACGATAACAGCTCGGATGGATTGACTATTGCCGATATTGATGTCCAAAAAACCATTTATGCCATCAATGGTAATACTGCTGCAGTCACCAATCCCACCATTTTACAACCGGGTGATATTGTTACTTACCGCTTAAAAGTTGAATTACCAACGGCTGATGCAGAAAATTTCTATTTAACCGACTATTTGCCCTTACCAACCCTCAATGCCTTTACAAGCGTCACGAGTGTTAGTGCTTATTCAGGCTCTGCGCCCGCTGCGGGTACTGTCAGTTTTGGCCCTCTACATAATTTAAATACCGTTGTTGATGTTTATGATGCAACGGCAATTAATCCTATAGTCAGTGCCGATTTAGCCAATAACAGTTTAAAAATTTACTTTGGTGATTTTGACGCAAAAGCCGATACACCAACAGCGGGCGCACAGGTTCATGCAACGATTGACCTTTTAATTTCTGTTCGAGCCGATGCAGACCCCTTCTCAGATGGTTTATATCTTACCAACCAAGCAGAATCAGGGCTAGGCAATACTGAAGGCAAACAAAACGCCACCAGCGAAATTGTACAGATTTACCTCGTAAATCCAGAATTGTCCATCACCAAAGGGATTATCGCGACAGACAACATTGACGCGGTTTATAGTCCCACCCAAAAAATGCCCACAGGCGTGACGGCTGATGCCATCACAGACACGACAGGTGCTGCATTTACAGGGATAATCAACAGCAGCAACCTTAGTGCAAACCGAATTGATAGCAATCTCTCTCTCCCCTACATCGATGCAGGCGACACCGTGCGCTTTGCTATCACCGTAGAAAATACTGGCGGGAGAGATGCCTACAATGTGCAAGTGTCTGATACTGTTCCTGTCGGTTTCCGCGTGCCTGACAATACAACGCTTGCCTCAACGAATTTACGGGTAACGGATGGTGCGGGTAATGCGATTGCCTTTACCGTAGATAGTTTTGATGCCACAACGGGTGACTTTACCATTACCTTAACCGATGGTGCGACAGAAGGCGCAATTAATCAAGGTTATACCGTTGCACCATCAGGTGGTTATCTCAATCCAACAACAGTCAGTAATGGCAGTAACATTGCCATCATCACCTTTGATGTTGTTGCAGAAGGTACCAGTAATACCAATACCGTGGTTGCCAGCTCGGTAGAAACAAACATCGCAAGAATAGAACAATACACCAGCGTAGAAACAGGGGGGGTGAGTTTTGTGTACAATGGCGAAGAACCTTCAGATACCGCCACTGTTACTATTGCAGCCCCCAATAACTTTACTAAAACCCTTGTTACTACAGGGGTTAATGATACTAACAATAACCATACACAAGCAACCATTGGTGAAACCGTTCAATACACGGTAGAAATCACCATCCCCGAAGGGAACACAAACACCTTTAAAATCGTGGATACCCTAGATCCCGGACTGGCTTTTGTGAGTTTAGACAGCGTTGTAGCCAGTGCAAGTTTAACCATAGGTGGAAGCCCGATTACCTTAGCCAGCTTAAATGCAGGATTAAACGTAACCGGTGATGGTAACAGCAGTGCGCAAGTCGTCACCTTCTTCAATACGGCTGGCAGTAACATAGCCAATAGCAACTCAAACAATGCAACAGATGAAAAAATCACCCTTACATACACTGCTGTTGTATTAAACACAACGGGTGCAAACAGCACTGATGCAGGGGACAATCTAAACAATTCGGCAAAAGCAACATGGGCGAATAACGCCACGGGGTTAACCGTTTCAGCAGCAAATGTTGCCATTGTTGAACCTGAAGTAACCATTGCAATTAACGATGGTGGAATCACAACGGCAGACGCGGGTGACATCATCACCTATACCGTTACGGTTACTAGCACCGCCAGTAAACCCACAGCCCATAACGTACAAGTACAAGATATTATTCCATCAGGATTAAACTATGTTGCGGGTAGCGTTACCACACCAACCATAACGGGAACAGTTGTTGGTGCAACCGCCAGTGAGAGTGCTGGAACTGTTTCAGCCAGCGCAACATCAATGGCAGCAGGTTCAACCATGACCTTTACTTTCCAAGCAAAAGTAAATGTCAGTTTATCGCCCGGTGACACAATTACCATGCCTGCTGATGTTATCTACACCAGCATGGCGGGCAACGTTAGCAATACATCCAGTTACATTACAGGCACAACAGATACAGAACGGACAGGTACATTCACAACCACAGTCCAGCCAGATGATTATCACAATACAGCGCAAGATTCTCTGATGATTGCTTCCCCACAACCGGGTAAGCAAATCAACGATACTTCCGAAGCACATACAGGGGTTGATGCAAAAAATCCCGGTGACAGCACCACTGTACAACTTGCCATTGGTGAAATTGTTCGTTATGAACTGACCGTTGACCTCTCGGAAGCCAACTTAGTTGACTTCAAAATTGTTGATGATTTACCTGATGGTCTAGTGTTCTTAGACGGCTCAGTAAGACTCGCCATAACTAACGCTAACCCCAGTGGTAGTGGAGTTACTTTTTCAGATGCACTCATTGGTTCAGCATTAGGTAACTTTGTCGATTTTTCCGCTGGCGACACTAACCACGTCAGCTACGATACCGCTACCCATAAAGTCACGTTTGACCTGAAAAATATTAACAACCAAGAAACAGACGGTTCAGGTGGAACTAATAATGAAACCGTCACTATCATCTACAGCGCAATTGTTACTAATGCGACGGGTATTACACGTGGAACTGCTTTAGACAACTCCGCACAGGTTACTATTGGTGGTACACCACTTGGTACACCAGCAACGATTGGTGCAACTGTCGTAGAACCCAATGTTACTATCAATAAAGTTGTATCTTCTGCAAGTGCTGATGCAGGCGATGTTGTGACCTACACACTAACGGTTACTAACGATAACGATACTAATGGCGCAGATGCATTTGACCTCAACCTGACAGACATCATTCCAAGCTACCTGCGTTTTGATAATGCAACGGTCACAACCGCACCCAGCACAACACCGTCGCCAAATATCACCATTAGCCCCACTGGCGGTACTTTCCCTGATGCATCTGGTGAAACACTGACTATCACCGCTGACCGTTTAAATAAAAATGACAGCTTCACCATTACAATAACGGCTTCCGTTTTAAACACCATTCCACCCGAAACAACCGTAACTAATAACGCAACAATTACCTATACCAGCTTACCTGGTAGCGGTACGCCTAACGGCTCCGGTGATAACAACACACGAGAAACCGCTGGTACAGCAGGGAGTTCTACAGGCGAACGCACAGGCACAGGCGGGGTTAATAGTTACACCGCAACGGATAGCGATGTTTTTACCTCACCAGCGGTAACAACGAGCAAAACGATTGTCAGTACCTCCGAAACACATACTGGTGTTGTGAGTGGCACAGAACGCGTTGCCATTGGCGAAATTATCCGTTATCGCATCGTTACCCAAATCCCTGAAGGGACAATAAACCTGATGACTATCCGTGATAACCTGCCAAATGGACTACAGTTTATCAATGATGGAACGGCAACCGTTGCATTTGTAGCAAATGGGACGGGAATCACCTCCTCCGTTGTAACGGGTGCAAGTATCACAGGCAACAGTGGTGCAGTTACACCAACAACGGCTTTAATTAATCTTGCGGTTTCCAGTGCAACAAATGGCAATGTGGATACCTACAATTCTGGTACAGATACCTATTTTCGTGTAGGTGATGTGGTTAATAGTGACAATGATGCAGACAATGAATATGTTGTTATCGAATTTAATGCGTTAGTTGTCAACGAAACAGCCAACCAAGCGGGTACAAGTCTTAGCAACTCAGTCGCTGTTTATCGAGATATTGATGGTAATGGTTTGATAAATACAGGAACAGAATCACCTATAGCAACCTCCGGGAATATTATCGTCAGAGTTGCTGAACCCAGTATAGCTATTACCAAAACCGCAACACCGACAGCGGGCGATGCCGACGATACCATCACCTACACCATCACGGTTACAAATAATTCATCAGGCAATAACAGTGCGGCTGCATTTGATATTAACGTATTAGATGACCTAAACGCCTTAGATGCGGGTGCGCATAGCATCCAAAGTATTACACCCAATGTTGGCGGTACAGGGGCAAACCTAACCGATGCCAGCACTGGCAACATCATGAATTACACGATTGACCGCCTAGACCCCAGTGAATCCGTCACTTTTACCGTTACCGCCAAATTAACCAGCAGTGTTACACCTGCTCAAGTTGTTGACAACAAAGCAACCGTTACCTATACCAGCCTACCCAATACAGGCACAACCAGTAATCCGACAGGTTCAAACACACCCGGTGCAAGTGGTGCTAGCAATGGTGAACGGAATGGCGCAGATGGCAGTGGTGGTGTACTTAACGACTATGCGAACAACGCCAGTAGCACCGTTACGATTTACACCAACAACGTCTCAGGCTTTGTGTACAGCGATATTAACAACGATGGCATTTTTGATGCGGACGGGGCGGACAATATTGCAGGAAATGATGATGATGAAACACCTATTCAAGGCGTTAGCATTGCACTGAACGGCATAGACCATCTTGGAAATACCATAACCCTGACCACAACAACCAATACGTCAGGGCAATACCAATTTACAGGCTTACGTCCCAGCGACGCAGCGGGTTACACCATTACCGAAACCCAACCCGTTGCTTATGCCGATGGACAAGAAAAAATAGGCACAGGTGGGACAATTACCATTCCTGCGGCAACCAATGACATAATCAACGTAGTCATTCCCGAAGGCACAAGTACCAACTCCACCAGCAACAACTTCTTTGAAATACCTGCCCAACTAGGCGACAAAGTCTGGCGCGATTACAACGCAGACGGTATTCAAGACGCTGGAGAACCCGGTGTTGCGGGTTTAACGGTCAATCTACTCGACAGCAGCAACACTATTATCAAAACCGTCACAACCGACACCAATGGCAACTACCGTTTTTACAACCTCCTTGCAGGTGATTATCGCGTTGAATTTACTGGCGTAGGCTCAGGAACACTCACAGATAGCGCATTTGTAACCGCCAACGAACCAACCGCTACTGAAGCCACCGACAGCGACGTAACAGGTAACACAGGTGCAGGCAGAACCGACTTAATCACGCTCACTGCGGGCGAAAATAATCCAGATATTGATGCAGGTATTCGCTGGACAGGCAGTATTGGCGACTACGTCTGGCTAGACAATAATGGCGACAACGTCCAAAGCACAGGTGACACCCCCCTAGAAGGGGTAACAGTTAATCTTTACGACAACACCAACACACTGATTACCAGTAAAATAACCGATAGTAGCGGTCACTACATCTTTGAAAACCTTGCTGCAGGCAACTACAAAGTTGAAGTTATTCCGCTAGCAAGCATGGGATTTGTCACCCAAAGTGCGGGCGGTAATACAACCCTAGACAGCGATGTTGACGCAACAGGCATTACCAATGTCACCACCACCTTTGCAAACCTCAATCGCACAGACATTGATGCAGGCCTAAAATTCAGTGGAACAGGCAGTATTGGTAATTTCGTCTTCATCGATGCCAACGCCAACGGCGTACAAGATGCAGGTGAAATCGGTATTAGCGGTGCAACCGTCAAACTGTTTGACAATGCAGGCGTACTACTAACCACCACCACCACCGACACAACGGGTTCATACCTATTCAATAATCTTGTTGCAGGTAACTACAAGGTTCAAATCAGCAATGTACCCGCAAGCTTAGTGCCAACCACTGCCAACGTAGGGAGTGATGACACACTAGACAGCGACATAGACAACGCAGGTAATATCAACACGGTTAGCCTAGCCTCAGGTGAAAATAAACTCGATGTTGATGCGGGCTATGTTTACACAGGCACAGGCAGCATTGGCGACCGTGTGTGGCTAGACTCCAATGCAGACGGCATTCAAGATGCAGGCGAAACAAGCGTTGCAAATGTCACCGTACAACTCTACGACAGCACAGGCACAACCCTACTTGCCAGCATCAACACCGACAGCAGTGGCAACTACCTCTTTGACAATCTCAGTGCAGGCACATACACCGTCAAAGTGATTGCCCCGACAGGTAGAGGCTTCACAACCGCCAATGTGGGTGGAGATGACAACCTAGACAGCGATGCAGACAACTCAGGCATGATTTCCAGCATTGCACTTACCACAGGACAAGACCGCACCGATGTTGACGCAGGTCTAACCCTCAACGGTACAGGCAGCATAGGCGATTTCATCTTTATCGATGCCAACGCCAACGGCGTACAAGACGCAGGCGAAATTGGTATTGCAGGTGCAACCGTCACCCTCTTAGACAACAGCAACAACCCCTTAGCGACGGTATTGACAGGCAGCAACGGCGAATACGTTTTCAACGGTCTAGCAGCGGGCGATTACAAAATCCAAGTGAGCGGTGTTTCAGCCAGCCTCACCCCAACTGGCAAAGACTCAGCAAGTGGAAACGACGCAACCGACAGCGATATAAACCCAACAAACATCAGCGACACCATCACCTTAACGGCGGGTCAAAACAACCAAACAGTTGATGCGGGCTATGTTTACACAGGCACAGGCAGCATTGGCGACCGTGTGTGGCTAGACTCCAATGCAGACGGCATTCAAGATGCAGGCGAAACAAGCGTTGCAAATGTCACCGTACAACTCTACGACAGCACAGGCACAACCCTACTTGCCAGCATCAACACCGACAGCAACGGCAACTACCTCTTTGACAATCTCAGTGCAGGCACATACACCGTCAAAGTGATTGCCCCGACAGGTAGAGGCTTCACAACCGCCAATGTGGGTGGAAATGACAACCTAGACAGCGATGCAGACAACTCAGGCGTGATTTCCAGCATTGCACTTACCACAGGACAAGACCGCACCGATGTTGACGCAGGTCTAACCCTCAACGGTACAGGTAGCATAGGCGATTTCATCTTTATCGATGCCAACGCCAACGGCGTACAAGACGCAGGCGAAATTGGAATTAGCGGTGCAACCGTCACCCTCTTAGACAACAGCAACAACCCCTTAGCGACGGTATTGACAGGCAGCAACGGCGAATACGTTTTCAACGGTCTAGCAGCGGGCGATTACAAAATCCAAGTGAGCGGTGTTTCAGCCAGCCTCACCCCAACTGGCAAAGACTCAGCAAGTGGAAACGACGCAACCGACAGCGATATAAACCCAACAAACATCAGCGACACCATCACCTTAACGGCGGGTCAAAACAACCAAACAGTTGATGCGGGCTATGTTTACACAGGCACAGGCAGCATTGGCGACCGTGTGTGGCTAGACTCCAATGCAGACGGCATTCAAGATGCGGGCGAAACAAGCGTTGCAAATGTCACCGTACAACTCTACGACAGCACAGGCACAACCCTACTTGCCAGCATCAACACCGACAGCAGTGGCAACTACCTCTTTGACAATCTCAGTGCAGGCACATACACCGTCAAAGTAATTGCCCCGACAGGTAGAGGCTTCACAACCGCCAATGTGGGTGGAAATGACAACCTAGACAGCGATGCAGACAACTCAGGCGTGATTTCCAGCATTGCACTTACCACAGGACAAGACCGCACCGATGTTGACGCAGGTCTAACCCTCAACGGTACAGGTAGCATAGGCGATTTCATCTTTATCGATGCCAACGCCAACGGCGTACAAGACGCAGGCGAAATTGGTATTAGCGGTGCAACCGTCACCCTCTTAGACAACAGCAACAACCCCTTAGCGACGGTATTGACAGGCAGCAACGGCGAATACGTTTTCAACGGTCTAGCAGCGGGCGATTACAAAATCCAAGTGAGCGGTGTTTCAGCCAGCCTCACCCCGACCAGCAAAGACTCAGCAAGTGGAAACGACGCAACCGACAGCGATATAAACCCAACAAACATCAGCGACACCATCACCTTAACGGCGGGTCAAAACAACCAAACAGTTGATGCGGGTTACGTTTACACAGGCACAGGCAGCATTGGCGACCGTATATGGCTAGACTCCAATGCAGACGGCATTCAAGATGCGGGCGAAACAAGCGTTGCAAATGTCACCGTACAACTCTACGACAGCACAGGCACAACCCTACTTGCCAGCATCAACACCGACAGCAGTGGCAACTACCTCTTTGACAATCTCAGTGCAGGCACATACACCGTCAAAGTGATTGCCCCGACAGGTAGAGGCTTCACAACCGCCAATGTGGGTGGAAATGACAACCTAGACAGCGATGCGGACAACTCAGGCGTGATTTCCAGCATTGCACTTACCACAGGACAAGACCGCACCGATGTTGACGCAGGGCTAACCCTCAACGGTACAGGTAGCATAGGCGATTTCATCTTTATCGATGCCAACGCCAACGGCGTACAAGACGCAGGCGAAATTGGAATTAGCGGTGCAACCGTCACCCTCTTAGACAACAGCAACAACCCCTTAGCGACGGTATTGACAGGCAGCAACGGCGAATACGTTTTCAACGGTCTAGCAGCGGGCGATTACAAAATCCAAGTGAGCGGTGTTTCAGCCAGCCTCACCCCGACCAGCAAAGACGCAGCAAGTGGAAACGACGCAACCGACAGCGATATAAACCCAACAAACATCAGCGACACCATCACCTTAACGGCGGGTCAAAACAACCAAACAGTTGATGCGGGCTATGTTTACACAGGCACAGGCAGCATTGGCGACCGTGTGTGGCTAGATTATGATGCGGATGGTATTCAGGATGCGACGGAAACAGCGGGTGTGCCTAATGTCAACGTTAGTTTGTATGACAGTACAGGCACGACGCTATTGGCAAGTGTGGATACGGATGCCAATGGTAATTATTTGTTTAATAAATTAATTGCGGGCAATTACATCGTTAAAGTCACTAAACCTGCAACGATGAATATTTCCTCTGCGAATCAAGGTGCTGATGATGCACTGGATAGTGATGTGGACACTAGCACAGGGAAAACGGCAACGATTGCCTTGTCCACTGGTACGGATATAACCAATGTTGATATTGGTTTGCAATATCCTGAGAGCATTAGCGGAACAGTGTTTCATGATTTGAATGATGATGGGGTTATTGATGCGGGTGAAACGGGTATTGCAGGGGTTGGTCTCACGCTGAAGGATGCTGGCGGTACAACGATTGCGACTACAGTTACGGATAGTAATGGTCAATATTTCTTTGCGATCAATGCGGGCAGTTCTTATACGATTGTGGAAACGCAGGCAACGGGATATTTAGACGGTAAGGATTCCGCAGGCTCTAATGGTGGCGATGACAGCACGGTTAATGATGAAATCAGCACTATTACTATTGGTTCGGGTGATAACGCAACAGGTTATAACTTTGGTGAAGTGTTAGCGAGTACTGTATCGGGTTATGTCTATGAAGATGATAATAATGATGGCGTAAAAGATACTGGTGAAGCCCCGATTGAAAATATTACGATTACTTTGACGGGAACAGATGATTTAGGGAATGCCGTTTCTAAAACCACGACAACAGATGCAACTGGTTATTATGAATTTGCGAATTTACGCCCTAGTGACGCAACGGGTTATATTTTAACTCAAACACATCCAAGTGCTTATATAGATGGTAAGGATACGGCAGGAACGCCGTTTGGTGGTGCTTCTTCAGAAACGCCAACGGTGCGTGATGATAAAATCACGGGGGTTGTCGTTAGTAATTCTTCAGGTACAACAGGCGTTAATTACAATTTTGGCGAGTTGAAGCAAACCAGTTTAAGTGGTTATGTGTATAACGATGTTGATAATGATGGTGTAAAAGACGCGACAGAATCAGGTATTGCGGGTGTTTCCGTGCGTTTAACAGGCACGGATGATGTGGGTAATACGGTTGATGTAACGGTTGCAACTGATGCGAATGGTCTTTATACCTTTGATGGGTTGCGTCCAAGCGATGCAACAGGCTACACCATTACGGAAACCCAGCCAAATGGCTTCGATGATGGTATTGATACTATCGGTTCACAGGGGGGGACGACCGGTAGCGATACCTTTAGCAGCTTGGTCTTAGTGGCGGGTACGGTTGGTACAGATAATAACTTTGGTGAGGTATTTAACCCTGTTTTAGAAAAAACGATTGTTGCTACTTCAGAAGCAGGGACAACGGGTAGTAACGCGACGATTGGGGAAATTGTTCGTTATCGCTTGGTTGCTGAAGTTTATGAAGGTGCTATGTCGAATTTGCAAATTCGGGAGAATCTGCCCGCTGGGTTGCAGTTCTTGAATGATGATACGACAACAGTTGCATTTGTCAGTACAAATATTAGTAATATCAATACTAGTGATACAACATTAAACGGGTTGACCGGTTTAAAAATCACGGGTGATGAAACCACGTTAAGCGGGATTACACTGACGGCTTTGTTGCCTGATGCAAATATTTCCACCAGTGTCAGTACGAACAGTGATGGTTATGCGTCGGGTACGGATATTTATTTTAAATTTGGCACGCTGACAAATAGTAATCTCAATAGTAATAAAGAGTTTGTGGTTATTGAGTTTAATGCGCTGGTTTTGAATGAGACAGGTAATCAAGCAGGGAATACGTTAGACAATACGTTTACATTAACGTATGACCAAAATGCAGACAGCACGCCAGATGACAGTAAAACATCAGATTTAACAAGCGTAACGGTAGTTGAGCCTGAAATCAGTAACTTAACTAAAACGATTAAATCTAGTACTGCCACACCGCCTGATATAGGCGATACCATCGTTTACCAAATCACTTACAGCAACACGGGTACTGCATCTGCGTATGATGTCTTGCTCACAGACTTTTTAGATGATGCGGATAAAGTTTCGCCATTTGATGGGTCTTTAGAGTTAGTTGATGCCCGCGTTACAGCTTCCTCACCTGCGTTAAATTCGAGTGACATTACTATTAATGAAAACTTTACCGACAATAATGCAGAAGTTCTCATTTCTGAATTGGCAGTTGGACAAAGTGTTACGGTAGAAATTGAGGCGATTGTTAAAGCCGATACAAGCCCATCAACAGCGTTGGATAACGTTGCCGATATCAGCTACAGCAGTTTACCCAGCAGTGGCACAACCAGTAATCCAACAGGTTCAGATACACCAACAGGTAGCGGTACGCCAACAGGCGAGCGTGATGGTAGCAATGGTGTTGGTGGTTTAAACAATTACGTTGATAGCGATAGCGCACCGACAGAAACCAGCAGTAATGCCAACTCGCTAGGGGATTATGTGTGGTTTGATTTCGACGGCGACGGTGTTCAGGATGCCAATGAAAAAGGCATTCCGAATGTGACGGTAAATTTATATTGGGCGGGCGCAAATGATGTGCTAGACCCAGCGGATTTGGTCACGCCGTATAAAACCACGACAACAGATGCGAATGGCTTCTACAGTTTTACGGATTTACCGGCCAGTACGTTTAAAGTGGTGTTAGACAGTGCGGATTTAACCAGTTTAACCCCAACCATTGATTATGATGGTATTGCTACTGTTAATGAAGCGACGGTAACGCTTACGAATACAACAGATGAAGTGGCTGTTGACTTTGGTTATGTCGGTACAAACAGCATTGGTGATAAGGTCTTTTTAGACCTTGATGCGGATGGTGTAGAAGATGCCAGCGAAATAGGCTTGCCCAACGCAGAAATCACCCTGACATGGACATTTAACGGCGCAACCATTACGACAACAGCCACAACGGATAATGATGGTAAGTACTTGTTTGCGGGTTTGCCAGCAGGGACGGATTATAAGGCAACCGTTACGCCTAGCAGTGTCAGTGGTGCGAATTTAACCACGGCTGGTAATTTTGCCAATATTGTTTTAACAGATAACACAAATTATCTGACGGCTGATTTTGGTTTTGTTGGCACGGGTTCAATTGGTAATTATGTTTGGAATGATGGCAACGGTAATTCTCTCCAAGATGTAAACGAATTAGGTGCTGCAGGCATAAGCATCGATTTATACCTAGACCGCAATAATGATGGTTTATTGGATGCGGGTGATGTCAAAATTACCACGACAACAACTAATGCCAGTGGTATATATCAATTTAATCATCTGCCTGAAGGTAAATATTTGGTTGATGTGACGGACACATCAGGCTTACTAACGGGTTTTATCCTCACGGGTGGAACAGACCCGCAAGCCGTCACCTTGCCAGCTAATGGCAATATTGTATCGGTCGACTTTGGTTATCAACAACAAGCGGCAGTCATTGGGGATTATGTTTGGCACGATGTTGATGGTGATGGCGTACAAGATGTTACTGAAACGGGATTAGCAGGTGTACAGGTTGATTTGTACCGTGATACCAATAGCAACGGAGTGTTGGATATTGGCGATACATTAATTACCAGTCACATAACGGATGCAAATGGCTACTATCAATTTGCAGAGTTGACGGTTGGTCGCTATTTGGTCAACGTGGATGAATCTACCCTACCCACCGATTATAAAATTACTACGAATAACGAACCTTTTGTTGCGAATATTACAACACCAACACAAATTATCAGCACCGCTGATTTTGGTTATCGTGAACAAGTCAGTATTGGCGATTATGTGTGGTTAGACGCAAACGGTGATGGCATACAAGATGTGGGTGAAACAGGGCTTTCTAATGTCAGTCTTGCTTTATATAAAGACAATAATGGCGATGGCATTATTAACGGTTCAGACAGCGTACTAAAAACGGTCTTAACGGACGCAAACGGTGCGTATCTCTTCCGTAATTTAGATGTCGGTAGTTATGTTGTCAAAATCACCGATAGTTTTGGCGTACTTGCCGGGTTATCACAAACTTACGGTACAAATAGCTATGCGAAAACCCTCACTACGGGGGAAAACGACACCGCTGCTGATTTTGGCTTTAATGACCCCGCAACAGGCAGTATTGGCGATTATGTATGGAATGATGCTGATGGTGATGGTGTGCAAGATGTGGGTGAAACAGGCATTGATGGTGTAACCCTAGAACTGCACACAGCGGGGACAGATGGCTTATTTGGTACGGGTGATGATGTTGTCGTAGATACCACAACAACGGCTAGCGGTGGTGCGTATCACTTCACAGGCTTAACCAAAGGGACTTATCAAGTTGTCATTACTGACACAGCCAATGTCCTTAGTTCCTTTGCCCTTACAAAAGACCCTGATAGCATTGCTGATGAACAACACGCGCTTAGCCTAAACGTTGGACAAACCATTAATACAGTGGACTTTGGCTATCAACAACGCGATGCTCGCATTGGCGATTTAATTTGGAATGATACGAATGCCGATGGAATAGTTGATGGCGGTGAAGCGGGGATTGCGGGGGTTACCGTCACGCTATACCGCGATACAAATGGCAATGGCAGTCTTGATGCGGGTGATATAAGCCTTGCGGTCACAAGTACCGATACGAATGGTCTATATGAATTCAAAGGGCTGGCTGCGGGCAAATACTTAGTGGATGTTGATACCACAGGTATATTGCAGGGCGATACATTTACCAGCGGTAGCACCAAAGGTGCTGAACCGATGCCTGTTACCTTAACGGCAGGGCAAGACTTTACCGATGCAGATTTTGGCTATGATGACCCCCAAACCGCGAGTATTGGCGACCGTGTATGGAATGATACGGATGGTGATGGTGTACAAGATACGGGAGAAGTAGGATTAGCTAACGTGTCTGTAACATTACGTAATGCAGGTACTGATGGCATTTTTGGCACAGGGGATGACACCACCAGCACGACAACCACCGACACGTTAGGAAATTACAGCTTTACGGGCTTAGATGCAGGCAAATATCGTGTAGAAATGACTAACCCCAGCAGTGATTTGCCAAATTATGGGCAAACAGGTGACCCTGATGCGACCAAAGACCATCAGCATGAAATCACGTTAAATGCAGGGCAAACCGTTACAACAGCAGATTTTGGCTATCAATTACAAGCCAGTGTGATTGGTGACCGTGTTTGGAGTGATACCAACGGCGATGGTATTCAAGATGTCGGTGAGGTCGGCATTAATGGTGTAACTGTCACATTACTGCAAGATAACGATAACAATGGTACGTATGAAACCACCGTTGCAACTCAAATAACCAGCGGTGATGGTGATTATCAATTTACCCAACTGCCTGCGGGCAAATATCGTGTTGATGTCACCACCACAGGCGTGCTAGCTAGCTACGTCCAAACGGCTGACCCTGATGCAACCAAGAATAACAGTCATGCACTGATTTTAAACGCATCAGAAACTATCGACACAGTTGATTTTGGTTATCAACAACTTGCGCAAATTGGTGATACTGTTTGGAGTGATTTAGACAGTGACGGCACGCAAGATGTGGGTGAATCAGGCATTGCAGGTGTTACGGTTGCACTTTATAAAGATGTGAATAACGATGGTATATTCAATGCGGGTGACACACTAGTTACAACGCAAACCACCGATGCAAATGGAAATTACCATTTCTTAAAATTGGCGGCAGGTAGCTATTTAGTCACTGTTACCGATACCGCTAATGTGCTGGGTTTATACGCAGCAACCACCCCCGAAACCAAAGCCATTACAGTTAATGCAGGCGAAACCAATAACACGGCTGATTTTGGCTACGCTGACCCTAAAACAAGCAGTATAGGGGATACCGTGTGGAATGATGCCAACGGTGATGGTGTGCAAGACACCGGCGAAGTTGGGATTAATGGCGTAACCGTTACCCTAAAAACGGCTGGAACAGATGGTGTGTTAGGCACAGCGGATGATGTTACGGTTGATACACAGATAACGGATAGTACAGGTCATTACAGCTTTGACAATCTGCCTGTAGGACAATATCAAGTTGTCATCACCCCGCCAACAGGTTTTACCCAAACAGGTGACCCTGATGCGACCAAAGACCATAAAAACACAGTAACGTTGACCGCAGGACAAACCGTCACAACTGCCGACTTTGGCTATCAACAAAGTGATGCCAGCATTGGGGATTTGGTGTGGCACGATGCGGATGGTGACGGCACTAAAGATGTGGGCGAAGTCGGCATTGATGGTGTAACCGTCGCCTTATATAAAGACGTGAACAATAATGGCGTGTTAGATGCGGGCATCGACACAGTGCTGGATACCCAAACCACGACAGGGGGCGGGGCATATCTGTTTGATAATTTAACCGCTGATAACTATTTAGTTGCTGTTACTGACACGGCAAATGTACTGTACAACTATCAATCCATTAATGGCGGTCAAGCCATGGCAAGCCCACACGCAGTTGCATTAACTGCGGGTGAAAATGTGGATACGGTCGATTTTGCTTATCAACGCTACGCCAGTATTGGCGATTATCTCTGGTTAGATGATGGTGATGGTGTACAAGAAACCAATGAATTTGGAACAACAGGGAATTATGGCTTAGCGGGTGTCACCATTAACTTATACAGTGATGATGATAGCAGCGGCACGTTGACCTTTGGCGATGCGCTGATTGCAACCACTACCACCGACATTAATGGATACTACGACTTTACCAAACTATCCGCAGGCACATACGTTGTCAGCGTGACAGACACAAATAACGCCTTAACAGGATTGATTGCATCAACACCACAAACAAAAACCGTTACTGTCACATCAGGTCAAGATTATAACGATGCTGACTACCCCTACACCGACCCACAAACGGCCAGTATTGGCGACTATGTGTGGGAAGATAAAAATGGCAATGGGATTGCCGAGTCAGGCGAATTAGGGCTTGAAGGCGTTACAGTCAATCTTTACCGCGATAATAATGCCAATGGTGTTTATGATGCGAGCGATAGCTTAGTCTCGACCACCACAACAGACCCCTTAGGACATTACAACTTTACCAAGTTACCAACAGGCAGTTACCTCGTTGATGTAAATGCAGGTGTGCCAAGTGGTTATGTCTTAACAGGTGGAACAGACCCGCATCCTGTCACCCTCGCGCCCGCACAAACCTATATTGATGCTGACTTTGGCTATCAACGCCAAACAGCAAGTATTGGTGATTTAGTCTGGCAAGATACCAACAGCAACGGCGTGTTAGACGGCAGTGAAACAGGTATTGCAGGTGTTACCCTCAGCTTATACCGTGATAGTAATAACAACGGTATAAAAGACAGTGGCGATACATTAATCACAGCGACAACAACGGATACCACAGGACATTACAGCTTTAACAACTTACCTGCTGGACAATACTTTGTTGATGTGACGGATACAGGAAGCAAACTCAATAGTTACAGTTCCACCACGCATAATGACCCCTTATTAGTCAGCTTGGCAGAAAACCAAACCTATCTGCTCGCTGATTTTGGCTACCAGTACAACGCAACTCCCATCGCACAAGGCGCAGTGGGTGACCAACTATGGTTAGACAACGACGGTGATGGCGTATTTGATGCGGGTGAACCTGTCTTAGCAAATGTTGGTATTACCTTACGTGAAGCAGGTGCTGATGGCGTGTTAGGTACAGCCGATGATGTGTTACGCACGACGACAACCAATAGCGCAGGACAATATCAATTTACAGGGTTACCAACAGGCTTATACCGTGTAGAAGTCAACACCAGCCAACTTCCCACAGGCGTGAGTACAACAACCCCCAATAGCAGCGACCCCTTCTTATTAAACAATATCCAAAGCAAGCAAGATGTCGACTTTGGTTATCGGGGAAACAGCGCGCTAGGCGATTATGTCTGGCTTGATACGGATAAAGACGGTATTCAAGACGCGACAGAAGCAGGACTTGCAGGCGTTGCAGTACAAATTACATGGGCGGGTTTAGACGGCAATCTAGCCACCACCACCGACAATGTAATATTTAACACCGTTACCGATAGCACAGGACATTATAAAGTTGACCACTTGCCCGCAGGACAATATCAAGTCAGCCTAGGCGCAGGTCTGCCCACTGGTGCAAGCATTACCCAAGGTGCGCAATCCGTCGGTAGCACATCCGTAACCATTACACTACCCGCCAGCACCAACAAACTAGATGTTGATTTTGGAGTAACGACTACGACAGATAAAGGCAGCATTGGCGATACCGTCTGGCTAGATAATGATGGCGATGGCGTGGTTGATGCGGATGAATTACCACTCAGTGGCGTTACCGTCACACTCACAGGTGCAGGCACAGACGGCATACTCGGCACGGCCGATGATACCCATGTAACGACCACGACAGACAGCACAGGACACTATCTATTCAACAATTTACCGCCGAATAGCTATCAAGTCAGCGTCACAACCCCATCAGGGCTTACCCTAACAACCCCCAACAGCTTAAATCCTGTGAGCTTGGCAAAAGACCAAGTAATAGACACCATTGATTTTGGGTTTAAACCACAAAATACCGCCTCACTCGGCGACTATGTATGGATAGACAGCAATAACGATGGCTTACAAACAGCGGGTGAAACAGGCATTGCAGGTGTGACCATACAAGCCGTGTGGGCAGGTGCGGACGGCAATTTAAATACTACGGCTGACAACCTCATATTTACCACCACAACGGATAGTAACGGCCTGTATCATTTTGAAAACTTACCCGCCGGTGTTTATCAAGTCAGCGTTACAGGTGTTACCAATGATTTAAGCCCCTTTGCAGGCGGACAATCCATTGGCACAGGCACAAGTACCCTAACATTAGCCACAGGACAAACCCGTAACGATATTGACTTTGGCTATCGCCCTACACTAGGCAGCATTGGCGACACCGTCTGGAATGATATAGACCAAGACGGCATCCAAGACCTGAATGAAACAGGGGTTGCTGGTGTCACCGTTACCCTAACAAGTGCAGGTCAAGACGGCATTATTGGTACAGCCGACGATACCACTCAAACGGCAACAACCGACAGCAACGGACAATATCATTTCACAGATTTAAATACAGGCAATTACAGCGTAAACATTACACCACCAACAGGCAGTAATTTAACCACGCCTGCCACCGTCAATATTACCCTTGCGCCACAACAAAATATTGATACCGCAGACTTTGGCTTATACAGTCCAACCCCTATCGGCAGCATTGGCGATACCGTTTGGAACGACTTAGACCAAGACGGCATCCAAGACCCGAATGAAATAGGCGTTGCAGGGGTTAGCGTCACCTTAACCAGCGCGGGAAAAGATGGTGTTTATGGCACAACCGACGATATTAACCAAACCCTCATAACAGATAGCAATGGTCAATACCGTTTCACAAGTTTAGATGCGGGCAACTACACCGTTAGCATCACACCGCCAGCGGGGAGCAATTTAACAACACCGCCAAGTATTAGCCTCAATCTCACACCGCAACAACAAATTGATACGGCTGACTTTGGGCTACACAGCACAACAATCCAGCCCCCAACAGGACGGATTGGCGACACCGTATGGAACGACATTAATGGCGATGGCATACAAGACCCCAACGAAGCAGGATTAGCAGGAATCACCGTTAAACTCACCAACGCAGGTGCAGATGGCATTTTTGGAACAACAGATGACCTAAGCACCAGCACCACAACAGACAGCAATGGACATTATCAATTTGTCGGCTTAAATGCAGGTGAATACCAAGTATCACTCATTCCACCCACTGGCATGAGCATTACCACCCCTAGCCGTTTAAACCCATTTGGCTTAAGTCAAGGACAACAAATTGACACAGTGGACATTGGACTGACTGCCCCCAAAGGAACAGGCTCAATTGGCGATACCGTCTGGAATGATACCGACGGCGACGGCATCCAAGACCCCAATGAAACAGGTGTTGCAAACCAGCTCGTTACCCTAAAAGGAGCAGGACAAGATGGTATTTTTGGCACAGTTGACGACACCCTAACGACGACAACAACGGATAACAACGGTAAATACCTATTTGATAAAGTCAGCGCGGGATTGTATCAAGTCAGTATCACCCCCCCCAACGGCACAGCCTTAACCACCCCCAATAGCCTCAATGTGTTCACCCTAACAACAGGACAACACATTGAAACAATTGATTTCGGTTTATACAAACCACAAGGCAACAGCAGTGTTGGCGATACCGTTTGGAACGATATTAATGGCGACGGTGTACAAGACCCAAATGAAGCAGGTGTAACAGGTATTACCGTTACCCTCACGGGCGCGGGTAAAGATAACCTGTTTGGCACGGCTGACGATTTGGTGATGACCACAACAACCAACGGCGTAGGACAATACCAATTCACCAACCTAGAAGCAGGACAATATCAAGTCACGATAACCCCACCTTCGGGCATGTCAATTACAACACCTAATAGTGCTAATGCGTTTACTTTAGGGAAAAACCAACAAATCGACACCATAGACTTTGGTTTAAACAAACCAACAGGCACAGGCAAGATTGGCGACACCGTATGGGAAGACACCGATGGTGATGGCATACAAGACCCGAATGAAATAGGTGTTGGTGGCATTAGCGTGATTTTAACGGGTGCGGGTAAAGATGGCGTATTCGGCACGGCAGACGACACAAAAGCAACCACCATTACGGATGCAAAAGGTCAATATAATTTTGACAAGCTAGATGCTGGGCTTTACAAAGTCAGTATTGTGCCGCCCACAGATACCTTTGTTACCACGCCCAACAGCTACAATCCTGTTAATTTATCAACAAATCAAACTATTGATACGGTTGACTTTGGGCTAAATAAACCAAAGGGTAACAGCAGCATTGGCGATTACGTATGGAATGACAAAGACAAAGACGGTGTTCAAGATGCAGATGAAACACCCGTTGCGGGCTTAACTGTCACGCTAACAGGCGCAGGAAAAGATGGCGTATTTGGTACAGCGGATGATTTTACATTATCCACAGTGACCAATAGTAACGGTAAATACCTGTTTGATAACCTAGAAGCAGGCAATTACAAAGTAGCCATTACACCGCCAACAGGTTCAGAAGTCACAACACCAAATAGCTTTAATCCCGTCACACTCGCAAAAGACCAACATATCGACACAGTGGATTTTGGCTTATATAACCCCACAGGTTCAATTGGCGATTACGTGTGGAATGACAAAGACAAAGACGGTGTTCAAGATGCAGATGAAACACCCGTTGCGGGCTTAACTGTCACGCTAACAGGCGCAGGAAAAGATGGCGTATTTGGTACAGCGGATGATTTTACATTATCCACAGTGACCAATAGTAACGGTAAATACCTGTTTGATAACCTAGAAGCAGGCAATTACAAAGTAGCCATTACACCGCCAACAGGTTCAGAAGTCACAACACCAAATAGCTTTAATCCCGTCACACTCGCAAAAGACCAACATATCGACACAGTGGATTTTGGCTTATATAACCCCACAGGTTCAATTGGCGATTACGTGTGGAATGACAAAGACAAAGACGGTGTTCAAGATGCAGATGAAACCCCTGTTGCGGGCTTAACTGTGACTTTAACAGGTGCAGGAAAAGATGGCGTATTCGGTACGGCGGATGATTTTACGTTATCCACAACCACAGACAACAATGGTAAATACCTGTTTGATAACCTAGAAGCAGGCAATTACAAAGTCTCCATTACACCGCCAGCAGGTTCAGAAGTTACAACACCAAATAGCTTTAACCCTGTCACACTCGCAAAAGACCAACATATCGACACAGTGGACTTTGGCTTATATAACCCCAAAGGTTCAATTGGCGATTACGTATGGAATGACAAAGACAAAGACGGTGTTCAAGACGCAGATGAAACACCCGTTGCGGGCTTAACTGTCACGCTAACAGGCGCAGGAAAAGATGGCGTATTTGGTACAGCGGATGATTTTACATTATCCACAGTGACCAATAGTAACGGTAAATACCTGTTTGATAACCTAGAAGCAGGTAATTATAAGGTTTCCATTACACCACCAACAGGTTCAGAAGTCACAACACTGAATAGCTTTAACCCCGTCACACTCGCAAAAGACCAAGACATAAACACAGTGGACTTTGGTTTATATAACCCCACAGGTTCAATTGGCGATTACGTATGGAATGACAAAGACAAAGATGGTGTTCAAGACGCAGATGAAACCCCTGTTGCGGGCTTAACTGTGACTTTAACAGGTGCAGGAAAAGATGGCGTATTTGGTACGGCGGATGATTTTACGTTATCCACAACCACAGACAACAATGGTAAATACCTGTTTGATAACCTAGAAGCAGGCAATTACAAAGTAGCCATTACACCGCCAACAGGCTCAGAAGTCACAACGCCAAATAGCTTCAATCCCGTCACACTCGCAAAAGACCAAGACATAGATACGGTGGACTTTGGTTTATATAACCCCACAGGTTCAATTGGCGATTACGTGTGGAATGACAAAGACAAAGACGGTGTTCAAGATGCAGATGAAACCCCTGTTGCGGGCTTAACCGTCACGCTAACAGGTGCAGGAAAAGATGGCATATTCGGTACAGCGGATGATTTTACATTATCCACAACCACAGACAACAACGGTAAATACCTGTTTGATAACCTAGAAGCAGGTAATTACAAAGTAGCCATTACACCGCCAACAGGCTCAGAAGTCACAACGCCAAATAGCTTCAATCCCGTCACACTCGCAAAAGACCAAGACATAGATACAGTGGATTTTGGTTTATATAACCCCACAGGTTCAATTGGCGATTACGTGTGGAATGACAAAGACAAAGACGGTGTTCAAGACGCAGATGAAACACCCGTTGCGGGCTTAACTGTCACGCTAACAGGCGCAGGAAAAGATGGCGTATTTGGTACAGCGGATGATTTTACGTTATCCACAACCACAGACAGTAACGGTAAATACCTGTTTGATAACCTAGAAGCAGGCAATTACAAAGTAGCCATTACACCGCCAACAGGTTCAGAAGTCACAACACCAAATAGCTTTAACCCCGTCACACTCGCAAAAGACCAAGACATAGATACGGTGGACTTTGGTTTATATAACCCCAAAGGTTCAATTGGCGATTACGTGTGGAATGACAAAGACAAAGACGGTGTTCAAGACGCAGATGAAACCCCTGTTGCGGGCTTAACTGTGACTTTAACAGGTGCAGGAAAAGATGGCGTATTTGGTACGGCGGATGATTTTACGTTATCCACAACCACAGACAGTAACGGTAAATACCTGTTTGATAACCTAGAAGCAGGCAATTACAAAGTAACCATTACATCACCATTAGAAGTTACAACACCAAATAGCTTTAACCCTGTCACACTCGCAAAAGACCAACATATCGACACAGTGGACTTTGGTTTATATAACCCCATAGGTTCAATTGGCGATTACGTGTGGCTTGATGTGAATAATGATGGCGTACAAGATTTGGATGAACTTCCTGTTGCGGGCTTAACTGTGACTTTAACAGGTGCAGGAAAAGATGGTGTATTTGGTACGGCGGATGATTTTACGTTATCCACAACCACAGACAACAACGGTAAATACCTGTTTGATAACCTAGAAGCAGGTAATTACAAAGTAGCCATTACATCACCATTAGAAGTCACAACACCAAATAGCTTTAACCCTGTCACACTCGCAAAAGACCAACATATCGACACAGTGGACTTTGGTTTATATAACCCCACAGGTTCAATTGGCGATTACGTGTGGCTTGATGTGAATAATGATGGCGTACAAGATTTGGATGAACTTCCTGTTGCGGGCTTAGCTGTGACTTTAACAGGTGCAGGAAAAGATGGCGTATTTGGTACGGCGGATGATGTCACGTTATTCACAACCACAGACAACAACGGTAAATACCTGTTTGATAACCTAGAAGCAGGTAATTATAAGGTTTCCATTGTGCCTCCCGATGGCTTGAAAGTCACAACACCAAATAGCTTCAATCCCGTCACACTCGCAAAAGACCAAGACATAGACACGGTGGACTTTGGCTTGTACAGACCGCTTAGCGCAATTGGTGATTATGTCTGGCTTGATGCGAATAATGATGGCGTACAAGATTCGGATGAACTTCCCGTTGCGGGCTTAACCGTGACTTTAACAGGTGCGGGTCAAGATGGTGTATTCGGTACGGCGGATGATTTTACGTTATCCACAACCACAGACAGTAACGGTAAATACCTGTTTGATAACCTAGAAGCGGGTAATTACAAAGTTTCCATTGTGCCTCCTAATGGTTTGGAAGTCACAACGCCGAATAGTTTCAATCCTGTCAATTTGGGGTCTAACCAATTGATTGATACGGTTGACTTTGGCTTGTATCGTCCAAATATCAAAATTGGTGATTATATTTGGTTTGATGAAGACGGTGATGGCATCCAAGATCAGAATGAACACGGCATTGCAGGCGTAACCGTCAAACTTACATGGGGTGGCTTAGACAATAATCTTGATACGCTTGAGGATAATCAAACCTTTATCACCATTACCGATGAAAATGGTCATTATCAGTTTGAAAACTTGGAACTAGGACGTTATAAGATTGAAGTCATTGATGGAATTGATAACGGTAAGTTAAAAGGAATTGAAAAAGGTCAATCCATCGGTGTTGGTCAAACCACGCTAGATATTACTGAAGAACAACAAAACCACGATGAAGTGGACTTCGGTTATATCCGAAACGACGGTTCAACCACAGAAGAAGCCACGCTGTTGATTGAAAAAACCGATGGACGCGAGTTTATCGTGTCAGGACAAACAACAACTTATAGCATCACTATCAGCAATATTAGTGATGTCACGGCGGAACAGGTCATTATTACCGACTTCCTGCCTGACGGTAGCGTATTTATCAGTGCAAGCAATGGCGGAGAATTGAATGCAGATGGCAATATTGTATTTGATACCATGACTCTCACGGCTCATGCCGAGCAAACGGTGACAATTACATTATCAGCGCCTTCTACAGGCGCATCTTTAACCAATACGGCTATTGTCGAACTGGAAAATGGTGCAACTGCAGTTGCTACGGACACAAATCAGTTACGCAGTTATGAATATAGCGTCTTTACAAATCATAGAGGGTATGACGAAATACGTGGCGATAGAGAAGACACTAACTACTTCTACTTTAGACACAGTAATCTACAGTATTCATTGCCCCCTTTACCCATTTACCCAATTTATAGCGGTATGGTCGCACCGGGAACAACCTTAGAAATTATTCTCTACGGTGAAAATGGTTTAGAACTGGGTTCGCAAACCGTGATGGGTGATACGGGTGGTAACTGGTTGGCTTCCTTCCCTAGCATTATCCTGCATGATACGCCACATTCCATGCGTGTTGTTCAACTCAGTTCTTTGTATAACGATAATGCCATGAGCATTTTTGACGTGCGCACATTCTTTGTTCCCGCGCTGACACCGCAATTATTCTTTAGCCATGAGATGACCGTGTCTAAAGTCATTGAACTTAATCCCTCGCTCTTGCTAAAGGCCTTACATCAAGCCTATGCAAACCCATTGGCTATAAAATGGAATGATTTTGATAGTTATCAATTTGTTTCATCTTCTAGCACAACAACGCAAGCGAACTTCTAAACACGCAAAATTTAACTTATATGCCTGTGCAAATACTGCACGGGCATGTAACACGTATCGCTTTAAATTTTAAAAGGATAAAACAACAATGTTTCCCACCTCTCGCTATACCCCCTTACTACTTAGTGTATTGATTCTTAACGCGTGCAGTTCTTCGCCCTCTTACGAAAAACGCTACGACCAAATCAGTGACCCTATACGCAAAGAATATCAAGAGCTTGCAGAACAATTGGGTTATGATGCATATAGCTATGATTTTGTGTTAGAAACCCATAACGGTGTGTTAACCGTTGTTCCGTCAGACAAAGCAGGACAAGCACCTGCTGCGCAACCTAATGCACCCCAACAATTTGTTTTACATGTAAATTATCAAGGCTCTGATTTAGCTGCATTAGACCAAGCCGCCATAGCGAAATTAGACCAAGCCATTACACCTTTACGCAGTCAAAGCAATATTAAAATTCTTGTTATCGGACATGCCAATAATCGCCCCTTAAAATCCAATGCGTTATATAGTGATAATCAAGCCTTAAGCGAAGCACGCGCGAAAGTAGTTGCTGACTATGTACAAAAAGCCTTGAATTTAACCGCTGATGCAGTGACCTATCGCGGCGCAGGTGATACCCAACCAATTGCGAGTAATGCAACCGCAGAAGGAAGGAATTTAAACCGCCGTGTCGAACTCAATATTGATTCCGCAACCCTGCAAGAAACCTCACAAATTTCTACACGCCTCGCGCCTAGCGCACCCCTTCCACCATTAAATTTTGAATACGACTTGTGGTGGGAACGTCTTGCTAAAGAACAACTAAACACCAGTTCTAACCCCGTGCGTTTTAGCGTAGAAGATTTACTCTTACGTGCGACGAAAAATTCAAATCAAATTAAGGTATTTAGTGAATTACCCCTGATTCGCCAAACCTCTATCCAAGAAGCTGAAGGCAAATTCGATACTCATGCGTTTGTTGAAGGCAAATATAATGATTTAGATGAAGCACTTGGCAGTACATTACGCACAGGTAGAACAACAGGGCGGTTTGAAGAGCAAGAATGGAGCGTAGAAGCGGGTGCGCGTAAACCCCTAACAACAGGCGGAGAAATCGAGTTATCTCAAAAAATTGGCACATTGAAAAATAACTCTGATTATTTAATTCCTAACCCCCAAGCCAATGCACGGCTGGCTTTAACCTATCGTCAGCCATTATTAAATGGTGCAGGCATTGAATACAACGAAACCACGATTGAAGTAGCAAAAGTTGACCAATCCATTTCAATGGATGAATTTAGACGACAAGTTCAAGCCCATTTATTAGAAATTGAACGCAGTTACTGGAGTTTATACCTAGAACGTGCTGTCCTTTTACAGAAAAAACGCTTGTTGGCAGAAGCGGAAAGCATTGTTAAAGAATTAAAATCCCGCGATGCACTCCGTAGTCAAGTCATTAACGCTGAAGCAGTTTTAACCGCTCGTCGTGCAGACAGTGTGCGTTATGAACAATCCGTCCGTAATGCCGAAGCAAAATTAGTTTCATTGGTGAATGACCCCACCTTAATCATGAAACAAGACTTTGAATTAATTCCCGTTACACCGCCTGAAAAAGATTTTGCACGGGCGAATATGTCGCAATCTATCAAACTCGCGCTAGACAAACGCCCTGAAATTAATCAAGCATTTAAACAGCTTAGAGCAGGTGTTATGCGTTCATCGATGAGTGAAAACGAAGTTTTGCCCGTGTTAAATCTCGTTTTAGGCACGTACTTAGATGGACTGGCTGAGGGCAAAAATACAGGCAACGCGATAGATGATGAATACAACGAAGGTAAACCCAGTTTTACCGCAGGGTTACTGTTTGATATGCCATTAGGAAACAATGTGGCTAAAGCCCGCGAACAACGCCGCCGTTTAGAAGTTCGCCAATTAGTCAATCAATTACGCACGACAATAGACACCGTTTTCTTAGAAGTTCAAGTCGCAACCCGTGAAGTGGACACTGCGTATCGTGATTTAAGTAGTAAATATCAAGCCATGCTAGCCAGTCATGCAAAGCGTGAAACCTTGCAAGAACGTCGTGATTTACTCAGCAGTGCAGAACAAACCAACTACTTACAAAATCTGTTAGACGCACAACAAGAATTAGCAGGCAGTGAAGAAGGCTTTTTAACAGCTTATATTACCTACAATATTGCACAAGCCAATTTACGTCGTGCCGAAGGGGTTTTATTAGAAGTGAAGAAACTAGAAGCGGTTGAAACAGAAGAAGATACGTATTATGGCGACAAATTGCCAACCTTAAAGATTCAGCCACAAACAGAAAAGCAGTAATTCAATAAAGACGGATAACACCGTTTAACGCGGTGCTATCCGTGCTACTTTTGCAAAAATTTTCCTGTTTTTATAATTCTGATAATCCTGAAAATTCTGATTTAGACAATCTCTTTAAGCCTTCTTATAGCCACCCATACCTATGGTGTTAAATCCACAATCAACATAGGTAACTTCACCTGTAACGCCTGACGCTAAATCGGAACAAAGGAAAGCAGCAACATTGCCAACTTCCTCAATCGTTACGTTACGCCGTAACGGTGCATTTTCCTGCACGTAATCCAACATACTACGAAAATCGGCAATACCCGCTGCGGCTAATGTACGAATAGGCCCTGCGGAAATGGCATTTACCCGTATGCCTTCCTCTCCCAAACTGTACGCTAAATAACGCATGTTTGCTTCTAAACTGGCTTTTGCTAATCCCATCACATTGTAATTAGGCATTGCACGTTCTGCCCCTAAATAACTCAAGGTTAATAAGGCGGCCTTGCGTCCTTGCATCATCTGTCGACCTGCCATTGCTAAGGCAGAAAAGCTATAAGAACTAATATCATGTGCCATGCGAAACCCTTCACGAGAAGCATTGTCTAAATAGCGACCTTTTAATTCTTCCGCAGGGGCAAACGCAACAGAATGAATAATAATATCTAAGCCATCCCATGTTTTGGCGAGATTATCAAATACACTTTGGATTTGTTCATCACTTTGTACATCGCAAGGAAAAATAAGAGAAGAACCACATTCTCCCGCCATTTTTTCTACCCGTTCTTTCAATTTTTCCCCTTGATAAGCAAAAGCCAATTCCGCGCCTTCGCGGTGCATGGCTTGGGCAACGCCCCATGCAATAGAACGGGTACTGGCTAAGCCGACAATTAACGCACGCTTACCTGCTAAAAAACCCATGTTGATGTTCTCCTAAAGATTGTTTTATAAAAATTGGGTAATGCCAAAAAATTAAGGATAATCAATAAATTTAACCATAAAAAAACTTTTTCATTAACAACAAATATGAAACGGAAAAGATTTTTTATCCTTATGTCGTTTAGCACCGTCGAAAATTGTATATTGTAACTGATTTTGTTATGTTGCTTGGGGTCTCACTTCTTCAACTCTTCAACTACTGTGTGTCGGTGCATTTTGTCCACCGATATTGCACGCACCTTGTTATGTCCACAATTCATCCTGCCAAAAATCATCGTCGTATTTTATATATTGGTAAAAACCCAGCACAGGCAAGACTTGTACAATGCCATTTACAACAAGTTGGTTTTAGTGTCACGCATCTGAGTGATGCAAAACAAGGTTTATTGGCTTTGCAAAATGAAAACTATGCGTTGTTAATCTTTGATTATCAATTGCAACCTTTTGATGGTTTGCAATTATTGCGCTTGTTAGGTGAGCAAAATATTGCAATTGCCAGTATTTTGTTGGTAAAAGCAGGCTATGAATCCATCGTTATGGAGGCGATTAAACTGGGTGTTGGGGATTATGTGATGCGCGATAAAAAAGCGCATTATGTAAAATTGTTACCCGTGATTATAGAACGCTTATTTACTGTGCGTAATCAAGCTATTTCGCGGCAATCAGCCGAAAAGTCTTTGCGTGAAGAGCGCGACTTTATAAAAGCGATTTATCAGACAGCGAGCAGTTTATTAGCGGTTATTGATGTTAAGGGACATATTTTAAGTTTTAATCGTGCTTGTGAGCAGTTGACAGCCTATAAATTTGAAGAAGTACAAGGATGTTCTATTTTTGATTTATTTCTACTACCTGAAGATAGTTATTATATTCAACAATTACTAGTCAAACTCACACCGCAACAGTGTCCGTTGCAATATGAAAGTTATTGGGTTGATAAAAAAGGTAAACGCCATTTAATTACTTGGTCAAACAGCGTTATTGTTGATGAACAGAATGTAGTGAAATACATTGTTAGCAATGGTATTGATATTACAGAACAACGGCGTGTAGAAGAAGAATTACGCCATAGCGAGTCTTGTTATCGCACCATTATCGAATCACAATCAGAATTAGTGTGTCGTATCACACCAGATACCTTGTTAATGTTTGTCAATAACGCCTATTGTACGCATTTTGGTAAATCGCGGGCTGAATTATTAAATCGGTCATTTCTCCACTCATTACCGCTAGAAAATCGCCAACATTATTTAGAACTGCACCGCGCCCACGTTAAAGCCCCCTCCGTTATTACTTACGAGCAACCCAATATTTCTCATGATGGCCATATTCATTGGTTTGAATGGACGGACAGTCCAATTTTTGATGAATACGGAAATTTAATAGAATTTCAATCTGTTGGGCGAGATATAACCCTGCGTAAACAGATGGAAGAAAAGCTACGTAATAGTGAAGCCCGTTTAGCGGAAGCCCAACGCATTGCACATGTTGGACATAGAGATTGGGATATTTTAACCAATACTGAAGAATGGTCAGATGAGTTATACCGCATTTTTGGGATTGAACGCGACGCATATCCTGTTATCAACAATGGTATTTTACACGCGCTGATTCATCCCGATGACCGCGAAATTTACTATTTTGCCTTACATGATACGTTAGAACATGGTAAACCGTATCATACAGAATATCGGATTATTCGTTGGTTAGATGGGCAAACCCGTTATTTACATTGTGTAGGAGAATTACTACATGATGCAAGTGGTAAACCGCACCGTATTCTCGGTATTGTTCAAGATATTACTGAACATCAGCAAATAGAACAAGCACTGCGCCAAAGTGAATCCCATTTGCGCACACTTATCAATGCATCCCCCATAGGATTGGCACTTATTACGCTAGCGGGTGATTTTGTTGAGGTAAATCCCTCATACGCACATGCACTTGGTTATGAAGCGGCGGATATTGGCGGAAAAATGAGTTTATGGGAACTCACACCTGAAAAATTTCATCCACTTGAACAGGATAGAATTGCAAGCCTACAAAAAAAACGATATTTTCGTCCCTACGAAAAAGAATTGCGCCATAAAGCGGGTCATCTTGTTCCTGTGCGATTGCATAGTTTATTGATTGAGCGGAATGGAGAAACTTACATTTGGAGCAGTGTTGAAGATATTACTGAACAAAAACGGACTGAAGCGCAGTTACGCGAAGCAAAACATATAGCAGAGGTCGCAAATTCCGCTAAAACAACCTTTTTAGCCAATATGAGCCATGAATTGCGTACCCCATTAAATGCAATCCTTGGCTATGCGCAAATTTTATACCGTGACACCTTGTTAAATCCGCAACAGCGGGAACGCATCGGCATCATGCAACGCGCAGGGGATTATTTACTAACGTTAATTAATGACATTCTCGACATTGCTAAAATAGAAGCCAACCGTTTGGATTTACAACCTGTAGAAATAAATTTAGCGCAGTTTTTAGGTGATTTGGTTAATTTATTCCAAGCACGCGCAGAACAAAAAGGAGTTGATTTTTCTTATAAAAATAATGAGATATTACCAAATACTATTTATGCAGACGCAAAACGATTACGCCAGATTTTAATTAATTTACTCAGTAATGCTGTTAAGTTTACTAATCGGGGCAATATTACTTTTTTTGTTGAATATTTACAGGGAAATCAATTTTGTTTTCATGTAGAAGATACAGGAATAGGCATCGCTACAGAATCATTAGAGAAAATCTTTCTCCCTTTTGAGCAATTGGGTAAACCCCACTATCGTGAACAAGGAACAGGATTAGGATTAGCCATTACAAAAAAATTAGTAGAAACAATGGCAGGGCGAATAACCGTTGATAGTGTTTATAAACAAGGAAGCCATTTTCGCGTTTGGTTAGATTTTCCTGTTGTTACACAACGCTCATTACCCTTTTCCTCAGAAACACCGCACATATGCAGTTATCATTTTCCTGCGCATAGCGCGCACAAAATGCCTTGTAAAATCCTGATTGCTGATGATGTTGCGGATAATCGCTATGTTTTAAGTAATTTACTTAGTCAGTTAGGATTTGAGATTATTGAAGCAGAGGATGGACAAGAAGCTCTTGAACTTACACTAGAACATAAACCCGATGCGATATTAACCGATATTGTCATGCCACGATTAGATGGTTTGGCATTAGCGCGACAAGTCCGTCAACATCCTGAATTATCTAGTACTATTATTTTTGCCATTTCCGCAAGTGTTTTTGAAATTGACCAAGATGCTTGTATTGTCGCAGGATGTCAGGCATTTATTGCCAAACCAATTCCAACCGATGTTTTATTGAGTCATTTGCAACATTATCTAAATTTTGTTTGGATTTATGAGACACCCATGCCCGAGAATTTTTCTGTCTCACCCACCATAAGCCTGCCACCACTACAGCAACCAAGTCCTACGCTCGCAGAATTAGATGTTTTATATGATTTAGCATTACAAGGTGATATGCACGGCATTGTTCAATATGGGCAAAAGTTAATTAAACAAGACAATGTATTACAAGACTTTATCACGACAGTTAGCAGACTTGCCAAACAGTTGCAAGAAAAAGAGTTGTGCGAACTCTTGCAGGATTACATCCAGATAAAACGGCAGAAAGTATCAAGCAAATAAGTAATAAAAAATTATCAAACGGATACCAGTGCTTAAAGCAGTGTTATCCGTTGTTAAAGACCGTCTGAAGCAGACAATAAGGATTAGCCGAATGAACCGTGTTCAAAAGCAAAATAGATTATGATTCGGATAAGTTAAACATTCTCGAAAGGGACAATATTTTCTCGTGCTTTAATCACCACCACTTTACCCTGTTGTAACCGAATACTCGCTTGTGTGCCGATTAAGCGGTTCGACGTGCCTAACCAACCCGTATTAACATGCAGATTATCCACGCTCCATTTTAACCCTGTATAAGTAAGACCCTCAACAGCAGAAATAGGTAAAATTGAAATAATATCATTTGGTTGTCCTGTAATTTCAACATAATCTTGAACCAAATAAATATCATTGTGTTCATCTAATAAAACACAGGGAACTTGTACCTGATCCAAAGAAATGATGTTGCTCAACGTATGGTCTAGGCGTGTCCCTATCGCACCAATAATGCTGAGTTTTACAGGGTTAAATGTTTGTGCGAGGGTAAAAGCCAGTTCTAAATCTGTTTTATTCTGGTCGGGGTCTTCTATGATTTGAGTTGTTCCAGTGAGTTGGGCGCGGGTTATGGGTGTGATGGAGTCTAAATCACCAATTACATAATCAGGCATGATACCCAAACGCAAACAGTTATTTGCCCCGCCATCCGCTGCAATAATTAAATCAACCTGCATAATAAGTGGTTGATACCATTCTGGATAATGAATGCTACCATTTGCAACAATCAGAATATGTGGCTTCATGATTGGGAAATCTGCAATGCTTGGTTTATATCCCACAGAATATCATCAATACTTTCAATTCCAACGGAAATACGCACCATATCAGGTCCTACACCAGCCGACAGTTGTTCGGCTTCGCTGAGTTGGCGATGTGTTGTCGAGGCGGGATGAATAATTAACGTTTTAGCATCGCCAACATTGGCTAAATGGCTTAAAAACTGGACATTTTCTATAAATTTAACTCCCGCAGCTTGTCCGCCTTTAATACCAAAGGTCATGATAGCACTTGCCCCTTTTGGTAGATATTTTTTCGCTAAGGGATAATATTTGTTATCGGCTAAATCGGGATAATTGACCCATGCAATGGCAGGATGTTGTTGTAAAAATTGGGCAACTGCCAGTGCATTTTGACAATGTCTATCCATTCGCACATGTAATGTTTCTAAGCCTTGTAAAAATAAAAAAGCGTTAAAAGGACTAAGCGCGGGGCCCATCGTGCGTAATACTTCTAAACGGGCGCGCATGGTGTAGCTAAAATCGCCAAATGTTTCATAAAAACGCACACCATGATAACCGCTGGAAGGCTCTGTCATCCCTGGAAAATTGCCATTGTCCCAAGGAAATTTACCCGATTCGATAATCACGCCACCAATAGACGTTCCATGTCCACCAATAAATTTGGTTGCCGAATGCAACACAATATCTGCCCCAAAATCAATAGGACGGCAAAGGTAAGGCGTTGCAAAGGTATTGTCGATAATGAGTGGAATCCCTGCCTCATGCGCAATATTTGCAATCGCTTCAATATCTAAAACATTACCCGATGGATTGCCAATGGTTTCTGCATAAATCGCTTTAGTCTTTGGTGTAATCGCTTGTCGAAAATTATCAGGGTTATCAGGATGCACAAATGTTGTGTGAATACCGAATTTACGGAAGTTCACATTAAATAGGGAATACGTGCCACCATATAAAGTACTAGCCGACAATAACTCATCCCCTGCTTCTAGTAGGGTGAGGATTGCCACCATTTCTGCTGCCATCCCTGAAGCAACCGCAACGGCTGCCCGCCCATTTTCTAGGGCTGCCATGCGTTCTTCAAACACAGCAGTTGTGGGGTTCATAATGCGGGTATAGATATTGCCAAAGGTTTGCAGATTAAACAAACTCGCGGCATGGTCTGTGCTGTCAAACACAAACGAAGTGGTTTGATACAAAGGAACAGCCCGCGCGCCTGTTGCCGCATCAGGTATTTGTCCTGCATGTAAACAAAGGGTTTCAATGCCAAATTCTCTATCGGGCATGTTATGAACGTCCTGTAGGGTTATGTGATTATTGTCAGGATTATTTTACAGGTGATAATTGAAGCATTAAGACGCTCAGAAAGGCAAGCGAGCGACGAAGAAGTTTTACACACTGTCATTATTAATGCTTTGTAAAAAAAGAATTTTTATGTATTGGTCATGACGTTATCGTTATGAGTATAACGCAATCATATCAGGAGGATAACCATATAATGAACGCATTTCGTATTGTATTTAGTGTGATATGTAGTCTGTTATTTTTATACACAGCAAACGCAGCGTGTAGGGGGTAAATAGAAATTTAAATATGAGAAAATAGAAAATTAAATTTTTTGGTGGGGAAAATTTTATATTTTACTGTTTGTTATAGGTGAATCAGGGGATTTAAGAGCATTTATGAGGAATTGGAAAAAACACGAATTTAAGCCGTTTTTTTATGTAAAAAACTGTAATTTTTATCATTTTTTTATGTTAGTTTTTGCGCAACAGGTTGCGCAAAGTTGCGCAATAATTTTACAGGTTGCGCAATATTTGGTTGCGCAAAGTTGCGCAACCTTTAGTAGTTAGCCAGCAAATTTTACGATTAAATCGTTCAAGTCTTTTAGCTCGTTATCACGAATATCCCTAAATTTGGCACTACGGGCGTACATCTCGCTAGCAATCTCTAAATAAAGGGTGAGTGCATCGCCTATTTTCTCCACACTTTCTATATTTCCTGCTTGAGCCTCTTTTAGTAAGTTGTGATAAAGCGATTGCGCTGCATTAAATCTATCGGTTATGCCAAAGAAATTTCTATCTGTTTGAATAGAGATAACGACATCTTTTAATTCCTTCGCGGCATAAAGTTTCTTGGCCTTTGTCATAGGTTGAGTCTCGCTATTCCTACCTTCTAAAGTGTTCTAATAGTTGGAACACTTTAACCCATTTTTTTAACCAATTCCATGCCTTTCTCCGTTTCTTGAAGGATTAATTCAAGCGTATCCATCAGTTCTTTTTTCGTCACGTGCTGGGTTTCTGACGGCTGGTTATTTGCGGGCGTTTTTCGGTGAAAATTGTGATCAAGGATATTTCCATCCCCAGTAAGTAGCCAATTCAAATTAATGTCAGGAAAATGAGTCGCTATACCGACAGCTACATCAATAGATACCTTGCTTTTCTCAGATTCTATTTCTGATATATAGCTACGAGATACGTTTGTTATTTCAGAAAATCTTTTTTGATTCAGTTTTTTAGAAAGTCTAATTTCTTTTATTCTGCTACCGATTCCCATAATTCCCTCAATGTTGTCGCTATATTGACATGTGTCGTTATAGCGACTATATTAGCATCATGTGTACCAACAATAGGAACACATCAAGGACAAACCATGAACCTAGAACACATCAAACAGCGTTTAAAAAAAAAACGATACACCCTTCGCTCTTGGGCGATACAGCACAACTTTCATCCGCGAACAGTAGATAACAGTTTGCGCCGCGCAATAAAACGCGGTGGTACGCCACCCCGTGGCTTAGTCGCCCGCAACATTATCAACAGCATAGAAAAAACCATCGGCAAACCACTTTTTTAAATAAAGGAAACATCATGCTAAATCTTCCATCAGTCTCAAAAGAATGCACCATGTCATTCACCTTACCTGCACTAAATGCAGTGACATCAGAATATACCGATTTTCCGTCATTTGATGCACTTCTTAATGCTCAAGGGGGTTACTTCCCCTCTTTTAACATTGGCGATAAAGCCTTATTGCAACTCGCCAATGCCTACGACTTTGCTCAGGCTTGCCGTAACGATAGTCGTCGCGTCAATCGCTATTCCAAAGTAGGCAGAGCAACGCTCAATTTACAAGAAAAGTATCAGTACAACATTCAGCAAGTCAGCGTAAGAAGCTTCATACCTGATGCAAATTTTCTCTATCCATACTGTGGTGCAATCGCCTTTCACTCAGAAGCAACCGATTTTTCAGATATCGACACGGCTGAAAAAGAAACGAATTACATCTTTTTTCCCCCGACAAAGCTGGGATACCGCGTTGCCATGAGAGCGTTTAAAACAGTTGGGTTTTTTACTCCGCCAGTTCCAATATTCTAAATCATGTTTTTACTGCCCCCATGAATTGGGGGTTAAAAAATGATTAATGGTGTAGATAAAACTATTGGTGCGAGTTGTTTATTATGAGTTTTATTTCAATAAGAGAAATAGCCGAAATCACTGATGTTTCTCCACAGTCAATCAGAAAAGCTATTAGTCAAGGCTCTTGGCTAGGCTCACCCCTAGATGTCCGTGAGGTTTCCGTGCAAGGCGGACGCGGTGGGGTGGGTTATGAAATCAATATCGATAGTCTGCCTGAAAAATATAAAGAAATTGTCCTTTCTAAGTTAAATCAATCAGAAAAAAACGCAAAAATTGCTGTTTTACCTCAAAAAAATTCAAAAAAACTGAAAGAAATCGCGCTCGAATTGCAAGAGCCTCAAATTAAATCTTCTAAACCCAGCTATTCCCCAGCGTCTTTATGGGCAACTTGGGAAGTTGCCAAAACCGCAGCGCGGGAAAAAGCAGAATATCGGTTAAAAATCATTAAAGAAATAAATTCGTTAGTGGCTTTAGGCATGGCAAAGGTGGATGCAATTGCACAGGCTGCGCCCGATGTCACTTATGTGAGTGTTTATGGTTGGTACAAGCAAATAAAAGACATTGGAGTTGCTGATTGGTTGCCTGCTTTGTTGCCGAATAATAAAGGGCGGTTGCCTTTAACTGATAGTTATCAGCCTGTGATTTATCAGGCGTTTAAGGATTATTACTTAACGACGGCAAAACGGTCTTTTTCGCATTGTTATCAATTAACGTCGGTAGATGCGGGTCGATACGGTTGGGGTGAAATGCCTTCGTTGTATCTGCTTAAGTCGCGTTTAGAGAATGAACTTGCCCAACAGCTTAAGGATTATGGACGGCAAGGCAAAAAAGCGAAGTCGTTTTTAAACCCAATTCCCCCGCAAGTTCGGGATAAAAGTGGAATGGTTGCGTTGGAATGGATTAATGGGGACGGTTACGACCATGAGTTTTATGTGATTTTCCCCGATGGAAAAGAAGGAAAACCCGTTACTTGGTTCTGGCAGGACGTGTATAGCGGAATGTTATTGAGTTATTACAGTGATGTGAGCGAAAACAGCGATATGTTACGGCTTGCCTTGCGGGAAACGATTAAGCAGTACGGGTTAGGGGTTAATAACAAGCCATTCAATATCACGGTGGATAACACCCGCGCGGCTTCGGCGCGCGTTCTGACAGGTCGGGCAGTATATCGGCATCGGTATAAGTTGCGGGATGACGAGGCTAAGGGCGTGTTTGGACGGTTAGGGACTGAGTATCACCCGACGCTTCCTTTTAGCGGGCAATCTAAACCAATAGAACGCAAATTCGGGATTGGTGGGATTAGTGAGTTGGTGGATAGAGACCCGCTTGTTGAGGATGCCAGGAACGCTGGTAAGGCGATTAGTTGGGAGGCGTTTCAGGCTTTATTAAAAAAAGCCGTCAATGTGATAAATAACCGTGTCTCACGGTCCAAGGTGTGTAACGGGAAGCGGACACCCTTGCAAGTTTTTAATATGTCTATTGAACAAAACATTGTTTTAAAAGCAAGTAATGCGCAGTTGAATATGTTGATGATGTGTGCAGTGGGTGTGCCTGTGAATAAAACGAATGGTTCTGTTGCGTTCTTGGATAACGTGTACTGGGTTGAGGAGTTGGCTCGGTATTGTGGTGAAAGAGTGATGATTGAGTATGACCCGCAAAATTTACATGACGGGGTCAATGTTTATACGCTTGATAATCAGTTTATTGCCCACGCGCCTTGTATCCATGCGGTTGGTTGGGCGGATACAGACGCGGCTAGGGAAACAGCCAAGTTAAAACGTCGTCATCAGAAAGCGATTAAGGAAGCCTTTAAGGCTGAGGTGGCGATTGGTGCAAAAGAGCGGGCTAAACGGAATTTGAAGGCGGAATTAGAGGAAATTCCTGGTGTTGGGTCTGTTGATAAGCGCACTGGGGAGATTGTGGATTATAAGCCTGTTGTGACTAAGGTTGTGGGGGTTGATTTTAAGAAACCCGCTAAACCGCAGGGTATGACTGAGGAACAAGAGGCTATGTATGCGAAGCGAATGGCGGAACAAAGAGCAAAACTGCGGAAAGCCATTTAATTATCAATGATGCCTCTCTGCACTAACAGAGAGGCGATTACAACATAGGTGTCATCATGACGAATGACTTAGAAAATAGTAGCAAACCCGATACGTTAATTCAAGAAGTACGCGAATTGATGAGTGAAATGGGTCTTACCCAAAAGGATTTAGCGAATCGTATCGGCTTAAAGTCTGCATCGGCGGCGGTTAATCAATGGTTGCAAGGAAAATATGCAGGGGATAATGCCAAGATTGCGGACGCAGCTAGCCGTTGGGTAGCTACTTGTAAACGCGAGGCAGATTTGCCGCTTGTTGATGTACCTGCATTTATAGAAACACCGACGGCGGGGAAAATTGCGGATGTTTTAACGGATGCACAAGCCAATGCCGAAATGGTGGTTGTTTATGGTGGTGCGGGTGTTGGTAAAACCAAAGCCGTTGATAATTACAAGAAATCGTCGCCTAACGTTTGGCATATCACGATGTCCCCTTGTGTTAAAACAGCAGGAAATTGCCTTGAGTGGTTATGTTCTGACTTAGGGATTGGGGATATTCGCGGTAAGGGTAAAGCCTTACGTGCCATTATTCAGTTTTTAAAAAATTCTCATGGGCTTTTGGTAATTGATGAAGCCCAACACCTTGAATTAGAAGCATTAGAAATCATTCGCAGTATTTACGACGCGTCGGGTGTTGGGGTTGCGTTGGTTGGTAATGAATCTGTCTATACGAAATTAACGGGCGGTCGTCGTTCGGCTGATTTCGCTCAACTTTATAGCCGTGTTGGTCAACGGTTAAAAATCTCTAAACCTACTAAAGCGGACGTGTTAGCAATCATTGAGCGATGTGGGATTGATAACAAAGAAAGTCGTGGCTTATTGCAGGAAATCGCCAGCAAGAATGGCGGTTTGAGAGGGATGTTTAAAACCTTACGGGTTGCCTATCAATTAACCGAAACGAATGTGCCTACGGTAGATGATTTTCATGCCGCGTGGACGAATTTGTCTATGGAAGTGTAGGAAAAAAAAGAATTTTACCTTCTTATTAAGGGATAAAAAAATGTTGCGTTTTGTATTTGTTCATGTATAATTATTCTTGTTCTCGCTAATGAGAACAAAATATAAAACGACGTTGAATTTACTTAATAAGGAGTTGTAAAAATGGCAATAACAACAATGTTGGGTTTAAAAGGTCTTAAAATTATCCAAGTTAGCAAAGAAGATGTTGCACACGTGGATATGTACGACGTGTTGGATACCCCTTTTTCTGAGTGTTTGTTTTTTGAATTAGGGGCTTTTGCTGGTTCTGAGTTCGTTATCGCTAACATCGGTTATGGTTTCTATTATGCAACTGACTTAGTTGCAAATATCTATAATGAGAAGGGTTATAAACTCATTATTGTTATTCACAACGCGAATGAGGAAGTTTACAGAAAGCTGGTTGCTACTTTACGTTATTTCAAGACGCACCCAGTTACACCGATAACTGATGTAATTATGTGTAGTTAATTAGCACGGTAGTTAATTAAGCGAGTCTTAAAGGCTCGCTTAACTAAGTAGAGTGTTTAGAACGGAATGTAGGAGGGTAAATCATGTTTGCTTATTACGAACCAAATGTAAGACGGTTGTGTGAGCTGTTGAATGAGACCCCAGAAGTCTTGCACGCACGGGGTTATCTTTTTAAGTTTCGCTGTTTTTGGCGGTTGTCGTTGCTTGGTAATGGGATTTTAAAAACCATGAGTTCTATTGCTGACGCAAACTATGATGTTAATCAGTTGATTCGTCGTGGTTATCTCGTAGAAAGAAATGGAAGAATTGAAACGACCCTGTTGGGTCGGGAAGTAATTAATAAGGGGGAATCATGCAAGTAGCAACTGAAGAAGAATGGCTTCTGGCGATACGTCGCGGGAATGGGGAATTGCGTGGTTACAGTGAAGAGGGCTTTTTACGGTTTTATGACAGATTGATTGGGCGGTTTTTAATCCCGTTCACCCTCTGTTTATTCGCCCAAATGAGCGGGAATTACCGCGTTATCTGCAAGCCTGCGAAGGGAATTTGCCGTTGTTACCTGCGCAGGAACGTATCCGTGAGGCGTTAGAAACGCAGGAGGATATTGCGGAGCGTGAATACTTAGAAGCTGTTATACAGCGGTTTTTTGGGGATGGTATCAGTTTTAGCGTTATAGAGGGGGATTGAATTATGTTGCTTCCTGAAACGAGTGACGAAGTGGGTTTCGTGTCATCAATTAAGTAAACCAAGCCCGCGAGGGCTTTAAACAAGGAAAAAATATGAATGTAGTTATCGAACAACCTTCTACAGAAGGTTACAGAAAAAACCACAAAGGGTATTTAGTCCCTGCTGAACTGATTTCCCCACTGGAAATGTTGCGTGACGAAACAGTAATAGGCGTTGTTAATAGATTGAAGGCATTAAGTGATTTTATTGCCAAAGAAAAAGCGATGACTTGGGAAAGCCTTAATGCTTTCCTGGAAGTCTCTGCCCAAGAGTATGGGACAAAGGTTAAGGACGGTAAGGGAAATATTACCTTAATGTCATTTGATGGATTGTGCAAGGTACAAATAGCCGTTAGCGACTTTATTTCTTTTGATGAACAAATTCAATCGGCAAAAGCACTAATCGATGAGTGCTTAGCTGAGTGGACTGCGTCAAGCAACGCGCCTATTAGAGCGATTGTTTCCCAAGTATTTCAAGTGAGCAAAGAAGGGCATGTTGACGGACGACGTATGTTTGATTTATTGCGGATGAGCAAGGAAATCAAAGATGAAAAATGGCAACGCGCCATGCAGGCGTTAAAAAACAGCATTTATACCGTTGGCTCTAAAACATATATCCGCGCCCACACCCGCCCTACTTTAGATGGAAATTGGGAAATAATTAATATTAACTTTAGCGACTTATAAAACATTACCCCTGCCAAGACAAAATTGGAGATAAGTTTATGAATCGGGAAGTAAAAGCAACGCCCATTGCGCATGTAACGGGTTCGCCAGAACAGGTAGCCGAAAAGGCTGTTTTAGAACAATTTGTCCGTTATTTGTTTGATGAGAGGGTTTCAATAGTGGGTATTGCCGCATTTGCGAGATGTTTATTACTAAACGTCGGACGGATTCTTAATGAAATGCCAGCAGGTAATGGCACGGCAACAATTGAAAAGCTGTTGAATGATGTTGTTTTAGAATTGAAAACTAAACCGAATGGTTCAGGTGAAACTTTACATTGAGATGGATGGGGCGCAAGCCCCAATGGAGGTTTAAGTGAAAAAAGGTATTCAATTTAATACGACAGGGTTTACGCCCGCCGATTGGTTACGGGCTGAGGTTCTTTCAAGATTTGTAAAAAGTTACCCTAAATCTGCTCCTAAATCTTGGTTTAAGACTGTGTTTGAAGGAAAAGATATAAATGCTGTTTTTGAGAATTCAGAAAAGTATGTCAACTCGGAATGCGGTCTTCTGGATGTGCGTGACGAATTTAGAAAGTCAGGTGAATCAACAGGTAAGTATCGTGAGAACGCATGGGTACGAGATTATGAAGATGAAGAAGTTGCTGTTCTTTGCTTAGAACAGTAATGGGTAGGCTTTACTTTTTATTCAGGCGGTGGTCGTCATGGATACCCAGATGAAATTGAATGGATAGAAAACAGTTACTTTGTAACTGTAGTAGAAAAAGAAGTTACAGAAATTCAAAGGTTTTTTTATTTTGTATAAAACGAAACAGGGCAGAACATCGCCCTGTCTGCCTAACGTGGTGGCAGGGTACTGATGAGTAGCTAAGAGGAGAAGAAATACCTAAAGCCTGTTTCCCACATACTACTAAGTCTTTCGGAGAAAAATGAAGAATCCCAATGATGATAACCCATACTATCAGCAGTTTATAACCTGCGTGACACCAGAACCACCGTGTTCTGATTCCAAACAGAGAATACATACGCATGTGTATGTAAGATTCAGAGATTTTTTCGACGTTATTTTGCGTGCGAATAACCCTTACGGGATAGATTTTTACTGTGTAAAACAACCGTTTCTAGTAAAAAAAAAGGTGGTATTTGAAATGCTATTTACTGAGGAGGCGAGAAAGAATTTAGACTACCAAAAGGCATTTAATGCCGCGTGGCGATTTACCCTAAAGCTAGAGTATCTCATTTATTGTGGGAAGAACAAAAAACTTTGGTATTTGCAAAATTAGTTACCGTATATCGCCCTGTCTGCCTAACGTGGTGGTTAGGTACTGATGATGTAGCCAAAGGTAAGAAATATGAAAGAACTTATTGATGATGTAGCCAAAGGTAAGAAATATGAAAGAACTTATTGATGTTAGTGACGAGCTATTCAATCTAGCACAACGAATTTGTCAGTGTAATGAAAATCGGGAATTAACGCGTTCTGAAGTAGTTGTGATGGCTCTTGAGTCTCTCGTTGAAAAAGCTATCTGCAATATTGCTGTTGCTGAGGAGAGAATGGCGATAAAAAATGGCATGTCCAGAGAGGAAAAAATTGAATGTTTACTCAATAGTTTGCTTGGGATAAAAGAAGATTTAAACGGAAATGAGCGACCGTTTCAACAAGCAATCAAGACGCTCAATAACTACGGCAAGTTTATAGAGTGGAACGAGCAAAAAACTGAATAAAAACTATAAGGGGAAGGGGAAACGAAACAGGGCAGAACATCGCCCTGTCTGCCTAACGTGGTGTGGGTACTGATGAGTAGCCAAAAGAACGGCTCTATTTGGAGTGCATATGACTAATGTCGACTGTGTGAGAGAAGATGTATCTAATTGGATAAAAAGAAAAGATTTAGAATCTGCTTTCTGTACCATAAACGACAAACTTTATACGTGGGGGGACGTTTTACAAGAGGTAGAGAATAGGACTGAGTTTGGAAACGATTTTGTGTTTCGTTTATTTTTTGTGGTGACGGCTAAAATTTAGCGCACGCTAGCAACGATACAATCAAAAGGTAATCATAAAAATGTTGGTAATTTTTCCAAGTAATTTTGTGTGATGGGTGTCAACGGGTATCCAATTGGGATTAGTTTCAAAAAACGTGGTGACAAGATGAGCAATGATGCGATTAACCGAGTACTGGTTAGAGTAAAGAAGATTACTGCTGATAATGTGTTGATAGTTATCCCAACACGTAATTATCGTGAAGTCATCAGTATTTCAAAAGCAGTATTCCCGCCTAACTACAAACTTGCTATAGGCACTCGCTTTTTTTGTATGGCTAATCAGGATGTAACTGATGTTTGTCGGCTACGGCTGACAAACTTTGAGCCTATAAAACCGCTCAAAGAAAAATATGCAAAGTTATTGAACGAATAAAAACTATAAGGGGAAACGAAACAGGGCAGAACACCGCCCTGTCTGCCCAGCGTGGTGGCTGGGTACTGATGAGTTACCTGCCTATCTGGAGAGAGTTATTTATGGCGAAAATAACACCAAAGCAGATTCATACCCTGCTTAGTCAAGCAGGGATAGACAATGAAACCTATCGTGTTTTGTTGAAAGATAGGTTCAAGGTGGACAGCTCTTTAAAGCTAACCGAAGCGCAAAAAGTCGAGTTAGTTAAACATCTGAACCGTTGTTTAAACGGTGCTAAAAAGCCGTTTAAACCCAGTTTTTACCGCTTTAAAAAACCACAAGCCAGAAAGATTATGGCGATGTGGTCGGAAATGTATAAGAAGGGAATCGTGAGAGAAAAAAACGGTTTACTGGGTTTTGTAAATCGTTTTAAACCGCTCGAAAAGTTGGAATGGATGGATATGTTAAGCGTCCCTGAGTTCAATAAGGTTATAGAGGGGTTAAAAGAAATGACTGCACGACACGAGAAGGAAAAAGCGCAGATAGTTGAACAAATAGAGGCGATATTTTCACAGTTAAGTATGGAAGAAAAAGCGCGTAAGTTAGTAACGGCGTGTAATGAGTATGGGTTGGTAAATCTCCCAATGGATTTTTTACGGGTTTTTATGAGTAAGGTGGTCGTATGACGCAACTCACTTGTCCTGTATGCAAGACGATATTAACCCTTGAACACATCGTTTTGAATGAAACCAGAAGCCAACTTTATAGGCTGCTTTTTGTACAACCAAAAGAGTTAGAGACTGCGATAGTTCTGTATATGGGGTTGTTCCGTAACAAACGGGATTTAAGCGATGACAAGGCGTTATCGCTAGTTAAACAAGTGCTTGAACTACATACGGATAAAGCAATTTTAGTTGAAAGTTTAAATCGGGTGGTTTCCTCTTTTCGGCAAAAAGAAGAATATGAACCCTTGAAAAATCACAACTATTTAAAATCCGTTTTAAAGACAGTTGCAAATGAAATGTCTGCACGAGTAGAGACGTTAGTTAATGGAAGCAGTGGGAACAGCATGATAGTTGAACAGCGCCCTGTAAAAAGAGTGCAAAAAAGCAAAGCAATTGAGGGTTTAACTGACTTAGAAGCCTTAAAGGGGAAATACGCATGAAACCACCAACTCCCCCTGGTTGGTTTGCTCAACGGATTATTTCAGGGATACAAGCTATGTATCTATTGAACCTAAATAACCGCCCTGCTTCCGACCAAGTAACGGTAACGGCTGAGTTATGGATTAACATTTTGTGGGGTAAAAATATTAACTGGGATAAAACCCTTGACTCAGAAAGACTGGCAAAAGGGTTTCAGCGCGCCTGTGCGGAATGTACAGAATGGATTGCTCCCGCAAAGTTTATGGAATACCTGCCTGCACGGGTTTATCCCATTGCTTTACCACCCCCGACAACCTCACCAGAAAAAGCGCGGGAGAACTTGGAAAGGTTATATAGATTAATAGGAAGTATGCCTAATAAGAATAGAGGCTAAATAATGAATCTATTGGATTTATTAACGAAAGAAAGCCAACCACATGGATGCGGTGGTGCGTGTACTGAGCATAATGGATTAGGGGCTTGTGAGTGTGCTGAAAGTCGGCGTTTTTTTAAACAATTATTAGAATTGAAGGGTAAAGTTAAGGAAGCCCAACATGCTTAAAAAACTAGCAATATTAATCCCGCTACTATCAGGCTGTAGTGTTGCTGAACAGCCAGTTACGCGGGCGCAAATTCCACCTTCTTTTGAAGTGTCATTTGCCGAAGCGAAGGATTTTAAATTAACGGTTTATGATGAAAAACTAATGCCCAAGCAGGCGACGAATGGGAATGATGTTTGGTTGGCAGGGATTAATTCATTAACAGGGCTTGCGAATCAAGCAATTCCTTATGTCGCGCTTACACGATTATTTAGCCGTGTCACCTCAGACGTGACAACCGTTTACGATGGTTCGTTTAATTCTGAGTCGTCAAGCAATGCCAGCAATACCACAACAACGAATACCAACGCGACCATCGCGTCAAACAACCCGATAACCAGTAATGCCACAACCACAACTGACTACGCTAATTCGTTTAATAAAACGGATACAGCAGTTAATACGAACACAAATACTGATATTCATGAGTGACAAACAGCTCGCTTTTGCGCGTCGTCAAGGGTGCGGACAACAATGTACCCTGTTAAATGGGTGGGGTTATTGTGAGTGTGTCGAGAATAGGCGATTTTTTAAACAATTGTCTGATAAAACAGACGTAAATAGTCACTGCAATAAGACAGATTGCAGTGACTGAGGTAAAAATGATGGGTATTGAAGACGTTTATTTTGATGTTGCAGCGTTGCAAAAGAAATACGGTTCACTCACTACTTTTGAGGCACTTCAAATAGTAGTGGCGTTTAAACAATCAGTGGCAATTAATTCATTCACTGAAATGTACGGTCATAGTAGCGATACAAACCTAGTGCTAGCAGAGGCAATTAATTCATTTACTGAAGCCTTTCGTGAGGCTCATTTAATTCAAGTCGGTACGAACAGTTTGCACCCGACTGTTTTAGAAAAGCAAGCAATGGCACTTGGTGAAATTAGCAGTGGGTTAAATGAGATTGCCAGTGCGATAAGAGAGTGTCAGATGGAATAATAATCCTAAAATCGTGAACGGGAAAAGCAGGCTTAATGCCTGCTTTTTTTATTTGCTTTTCCAGATGAAAACTTACTTCATTTTTCATCCAGTATTCTCTTAAAATAACCTGTATATTTATTTCACTCTAAAATACATTACACTAATGACTTAACATGCAATTTATAAAAGATATTTTATTAGCATTTCTTGCAATGTGTCTGCTCTTTTTTGGGTTGGGGGCTTTAGTATCGGGGATGGGTAGTAAAAATTATGTTTTAGCTTTTTTCGGTGGTTTTTTATTATTTTGCTGTCTTCTAATTTTTGTCAATAATTTTTCGGGTCAGAAAGATAAGTATAAACCGCCCTCTCCCCAGCCTGATTCAAAACAAAATGAGATTGAAGAATTACGCGCAAAATTAGATAAATTTACAAAATCTTATCAAGAGATTCGTCCGTTTTTTTTAAATTTGGCGAATGCCTATATACAGGAAGTTGTAAACAAGGCAGTCAATAAATTAACAGTTAATAATTACCTTGTGCAAAAAGCAAAATTAGAAAAACAATTGAATGCAATGCATCAATATGGGGTGACTGTTGGACATGCTAATGTCGATAAGTATTTATTGGTACTTAAGAATGAGTATGAACGGTTATTAGAAAAAGAAGCCCAACGACAAGAACAAGCACGTATCAGGGAAAAAATAAGAGAAGAACAGCGGATAGAACGTGAGCGTCAGCAGGAGCTAGAACGGATAGAACGTGAGCAGAAACTGTTAGAAAAAGCCTTGATGGAAGCGAGATTAAGTCATAGCGCTGATGTTGCGCGTCTTGAACAGCAATTGATGGAATTAGAAGCCAAAAGTCAGCGTGCGCAATCTATGGCAGAATTAACTAAAGCAGGCTATGTATATATTATTTCTAACGTTGGTTCTTTTGGTGAAGGTGTTTATAAGGTAGGGATGACACGACGACTTGAACCTATGGACAGGGTTAAAGAGTTAAGTAGTGCCTCCGTACCTTTTTCGTTTGATGTTCACGCTATGATTAGCTCAGAGAATGCACCTGCATTAGAGCACGCTTTACATAAAGCATTGAATCATTGTCGAGTGAATAAGGTTAATGTTAGGAAAGAATTCTTCCGAGTGCCATTAGAGACGATTCTAAATGCAGTTGAGCAACATCATGGTAAAATTGAATATGTTGCTACGGCGGAAGCATTGGAATTTTATCAATCTGCTGACGTGAAGAATGAAGATATGGATTACGTGTATTCCAAGACGGAGCATGAGGTCAGTGAGGATGAATAATCGCGCTTGACAACCATCGCGGGTGTTTGCTAACTCGAATTCACTAAAAGCAATGTTATATATCCATGTTATAATGTAACTTGTTACAAGGATGTAACGCCACATACAAGGATGTATATGAACAGTTTTTTAAGTTATGTTGGGGGTAAATCCCGACTGGCTGAGGAAATCGTTAAACTCATTCCACCGCATAACACTTACGCCGAAGTCTTTGGCGGTGCAGGTTGGGTCATGTTCCGCAAAGACCCGTCTAAAAATGAAGTCATTAATGATATTAATGGCGATTTAATCAGAACCTACCGCGTTATTAAATTCCACTATACAGAATTTATCCGCCAATTGCGCGGGGTGATGATTTCCCGTGATGAATTCAATAGATTGTTAAATCAAAATATTGAACACTTGACCGATGTGCAACGTGCAATCCGCTATTACTACCTGAACAAAACAGGATACGGCGGGCGCATGGTAAAACCAACCTTTCCCGCCTACAGAACCGACCCTAGTCGGTTTAATCAATTCACTCTCCGCAAGAACCTATTGCAAGTCAGTCGTCGCTTGGCGCGTGTTTGTGTGGAGAACAAAACCTATCAAGATTTTATCTCTTTATACGATACCAGCGAGACAGTGTTTTACGTTGACCCACCGTATTATGACTGCGAGACCTATTACGGGAAGGGAATATTTGGCAAAGAAGATTTTTCTGTATTGGCTGGATTATTAGAAGGGGTAAAAGGTAAGGTTATTATTTCTATTAATGACCGCCCTGAAATCCGTTGTATTTTTGCCAATTTCCACCTTAGAGAAGTAGCAACCAGTTATAGCCTTAGTGGTAAGACGCAAGCGGTTAGTGAGTTGATTTTTACTAACTTTGTGCCTTAAGTAAGTCAAGAAAAACCAGTAATGATATTGTCATTACTGGTTTCATGCTTAAGTAATTTCTTCAACTGTGCCGAATTGGCTTGTATAAAATTGGGTTAAGACTGATTTAGAAATGATTTTATAGAGTTCTGAGAATTTGCTTGCTAATTCTATTCTGGAACAATTGAACAAAATCGTTTCTTTTTCTAAGTGGGTACGGGGTAGAGAAAACACTTCTATGATGTTGCCGTCCGTAATTAGGCAGAATGAGCAACCTGTCCATAATGCGTAACTTTTGGCTTGGTTACGTGCTTGAATAATTTCTTTTTGCGTAGTTAATCTATTTTCTCGTTTTGCTTCAACTGTGAGTAAAACCTGATTTTTTAGGCTTTCCAATTCGCTATTAAATAGTGCGAAGTCAATATGCAACACGGTTGGCTTAGAGCCAGTCGCGGCATTAATTGCCATGTCGTCGTAACGGTCTGTTTCATTGAATCCTAATTTAAAAAGTAGTGGGATGATAAACTTCATTTCCACTTCTTTTTCTGTGCGCAGTTGTTTATCCGCTAAATTTTCTAGGTCTAGCCATTGATTGCCATCCCATTCTATAACCTGCATTTCTGCTGTACTTTCTGGTAATTGGGGTTGTGGTGTGTCCAGAGATAAATAAATCCAGTCTTCTAAGTCTAATCTCCATGTATCACCCAATTTCATGATGGTTGGGTTTACTAAGATTTCATGATCACGAAATAGTTCTGTGAGCCTTAACATGTTTTCTTCAGTACGACGGACAAAACCAAATTTTTTAATTAAGGTTTTCACCTTCATGCGTTTTGGCTTTACGTCCAAAGTGCTTTTTAATTGTTCAATAATTTCATTATCATCAGCCATTATTAACTCCTTGTAGTTTATCGAAGCATAACTAATTATTGCTATTCGTGGTTATATTTAATACTATTCTCGTTAGTGAGAACAGTAACAAGAGTTTATTAATTTTTAGATTTATAAGGGATAAGTCATGCCTAAGCCAAGTAAATGCGAAGTCGTTAATCAACTGATTACAAAATTTAAAAAGCCACTAGCGGCAATAGCCGAAGATTTGAATGTGGGCAGAGTTGCTCTGTATCAAGCAGGAGAAGGCAAGCATAGCCGTGAAATGCGGTCATTGCTTGCAAAAACGCTAGGGAAGTTACCTAGTAGTTTATGGGGTAAAAAAGAACAATATATCGCTGATGACGATATATTGTTCCGTCATCTTGAGGAAGATGCAGAGTATAGATTTTTATTGCTTTATACTATTAAAAGCGGTGGCGATATGTCCAGCTTGATAAATAATGGAATGGTGAAAGATGGCAAGCTGACTGAAGATGGACGGGTATTTGTTAGTGATTTGATTGTTAAATCGGATATGATAAACTTCGTTTAAGTCGAGTTTAAGTTCGTTTTAAACGTTGTTTAATCCATTCTGTTAATTCGGCTTCAACGTCGTTTTTATTGTCCTCGCTCAGTCCAAAGAACGGACGAGCGGGGATATTTTTTTTAGGATTGCCAAATTGATGTACAGCACCATAAACCGAGTCAGTGGCAACAAAAGCCTCAGCGGTGTTGATAACACCATTGTGAATGGATTTTAGTAAATCGCCTGTATCGATTAATAAAGAATGTTCTGGCTTTCTTGTTCTTGCGTAACGTTTTGACCATTGTTGCCACCGTGTGCCGTTTGGCGCTGTTTTTTCCTTACTGATTCTGTCTTTAATTTGCCCTTCTACTAGTTGGGCAATAAACTCCATAGTGTCTGTTGTGCCTAATATCCCGTCTAATTGCCTTAGCAAATTATCTAAATCTTTAAATTTTCCTGCTTTTATTTCTATCATGTTACTCTCCTAAACTGAATAACTTTTTGATAAACGAGAAAAATAACGTCATCGCCGTTTTTTGTTCAGTCAGCATAAGGTCTGCGTTTGTTTTATACAGGTTGTTATATTCCTTAATCATTTCCATTGCGAAGGGTTTGGCAATGGCTGGCGGGGCGACTTTTATTTTTTCGGTTAGTGTTTGAGTTAATGACCCTAAACGGGCTTGGTTGGCAAGTCCTACGTTGTAATCAAAGCCTGCATCTATGCCTTTGGGGATTTTTTCCATTTTGCCTGTGCGGCTGTTATACCAGTCGACCATTTCTAACTTCGGCGCAGTGGTTTGCAGTGGGATTTTTTTAAAGGTGGCGTGACCTGTTGGCAAGCCTGTTTCGGGGTCTATTTCTTGTGTGCCGATAGAGCTGTCAATTCCCTCTTTAAGGTATTTTTCATATTGGCGTTTGGTTATTTGGTCAACGTCGCAATGACAAAGCCAACCGTTTGGCGGGTAGATTATTTTCCAAATAGGGTGGCGAACGGGCAAGCATAAGCCGTCGAGTTTGACGTGTTCGGGTCTGTGTTCTTTGGCTACCCCAATCCGATATACAAGATAGGGGAAATCTTTCTCGCGTTCTTCAATGCGTTTCCATTTTGAGGCTGCATAAGCCATATCTTTGTTGGTTCTATAGATTGTATGCAGTCTATGCGGGCTACCCAGTTGCACATCGCGGATTTCGCCTGTTTTGGGGTCGGTCATTTGTCCTTTACCCCACCATCCCAACGCTTCTAATTTTGGTTGTAAATCCTTTTTAAATTGACTAAATGGCAAGCCTTTTTCTATGGCTTGATGTAAGGATTCATGTATCGTGGTTAGCACGTCCAACTGCATGGCTTTTGCCACGACAAAATTATTGAGATGTTCCTCTTTCCAAACATCACGCCAATCAAAGGTAGTTTTGCCTATTTTCTTTTGGGCGAGATAAGCAACGGCTTCTGCGTTGGGTTCTTGAAAGCGAAAATTAGGGAGCGACATAACCATCCACCGCTGATTTAAAGGTTTCTAAGATTAGGTTTTCGTGCAATGGGTCGGTGTCCATGCTTTTTAGTAAGGTTTGTAATTGCACGTCCTCATAGTCTTTTGCCTTGTCTATTAAATCCACAAGCGGATTTAATACGGGGTCGGTAACGCCTGCCCATGATTGGTATTCGTGTTCGTGTTGGCAATGTTCGCTGTGTGTGATGGGTTGCGCAGGTTGAGAAATTGGTGTATCCGCGCTTAATAATTCATCACCGTCTTTTGGCGCAGGAATTTGTAAGCGGTCATAGGCGAATTGTCTTGAAATTGGTAAGTAGTGGCGGGCTTTATCAAGGACATCCGTCCAGTCTTGTCTGGCTTCTGCTTCTTCATAAAATTCATGCGTTGGGGGTTCTGCTTCTGTACCGATGTTAATTTCAGTTATCCAGCGACATAACTCGCTTAAGGTTTGGCTGACCATTTCGCGGTCACACTCAAAACCCGCTTGTTCTCTCCCGCGATGGGTTTCAGCAGCAGCACGGCTACCATTGCCTTGAATGTCACTGGCTAATGTTTGGCTGGTTAAGGCGATGCCCATTTCTTTGTTACACGCCTTAATAAAATTGTCGTGGGATTCACCCCTTGCAGTGGGTTCTAATAATTGCACCTCGCCGTCTGAAGGAATGATGGAGACTGCCATCTCTACCATTTGCTCTAACCCTTGCAGGAGTTTGGCTTGTGTTATCTCGTCTGTCCCTGCGGGATATTTTCCAATTGTCCACGGCGTGCCAAATCGTTCACAAAATTTAGACCAGTATTTAAATCCACCATGTTTAAAGGTGTATGTCCAGAAACAGCTAGAAAATACTGCTTCGCCGTATGGGTTGGTATAACTAGGCATGTGGCGTGTTAGCAGAAACTTATAAGGGGGTAACTCCTCACCCATTACAGGCGAGTCTCGGGTAAGTAGGCGAGGTTCGCCTTCATAATTGAAAATGAACCGTCGGTTGGGTCTTGGCAGTATTTGGGCAGGTAATAAATAATCGCCTTGTTTTTCCCATACGATTTCTATCGCTGAATAGCCTCTAAAGACTGCCTCAGCAATTTGCCAAATGATGTCACCCCATTGCCAGTATTGAGCGGGTTTTCTGTCTAGCACTTGCTGGCAAAGTTCATAGGCTCTTTTATTGACGCGGTTGCTCGCAGGCATTTGTAGGCGTTGTTCAAAGCCTAATAGCCCTGCACGGATTGCGCGTAGTTGTCCTGTTACAAAGGGGTCTTTTTGAATGGCATCATAAACCTCCTGCGTTTTTCCCATTTTACGCAGGACGGGGTCGGGGTTGGGCAGGTGGAATAAGCCAGTAAAGAAGCGCGGGTCTGTACTGTTGCCTGCTAATTCGTTTAGTAATGGGTTGAGTGGTTTAGTAACCATCGTAATTAGTTCCTCTTCTCTTGTTTGCGCTACGTATGGTAGTAACGCCACTACCCCTGCTTACCGCTATCATCCATAAAAGGTGTAAGGCAGTTAATCCATCATAGTGATGGTGGTTTTGTGGGTCTGGAAAGGTGTCTAACTCGTCGAGTAGTTGGACGTGCGTAGCGTGGAATAGAATTCTTGGTTCTATGCCTGTAATGAATTCTTCTAAACTCGCTATACGAGTTTCTGCGGGAATGGTGGCTGTTACACCAATCAGTGGTAACGGGACCCCTTGCTGTACGGCGTTTTGTATAAAGGATAGACGCATGTATTCGTAGGCGTTATTATTTTCAAATGCCCACGCTAGACAATTGTATTGCCTTTGTAATTTTATGATGTCGTACTGTAATGCAGAGGTAACGCGACGTTTTATTTTGGCTTCTATAATGTGCAGTTTATGACTGGCAACGTCCCACCCACCGATTAATATCGCGCTGGGGTCGCTTTTTTCCCCTTTTCCCATAGAGGGGTCACATGCACCGAAGTAAACCCAGTGGGCAAGGGGAGATACCCAGAAAGCTAAATTTGTGAACACTTTCTCGCCGTCGTCTCTTGGCTCTCCCTGCATTTCAGTTAAAAATGCCTTCGGATTATTAGCCCGTTGTGCCATTAACCAATAGAGCGAGCGAACCGTTCCCCAACTGATGACTGCGCCCTTATTCATTTGTTTTTTATTTTTCGCGTAGTATTTATGCGAAGGTAAGTCTTCTGTTGTGGGTACTTTCCCGTCTTTTGCCATTTTATCAATGGCTCGTTTGTCCTCATTTCTCATGATTCTTTCGCACTCTTCCCATAATTCCATGCGTTCAGGGAATTGTTCGATTGCCTTGAAATGGTGGACAACATGACCGATGGATTTTTTAGCCCGGCTGACAGGGTCATCGTTATTTAAGACAGTGGCGACGTTTAAAGCCTTTACAGAACCATCGGGAGAGCCTAAATAGCTCACGGCTCTTTCATACCATTCCCAACGATTTTGTCGTTCTGTTGGGCTTTTGGCTTCTTTGTCGGTGATGAGGTCGTCGCCAATGATAACTTTAGGTCTGGATGCGCCATGAAATGTGCCACGTATGGCTTGGTCTGCGCCAAAGGATTCAAACTTAACGTTGTTCGCTGTGATAATTTCCCCGATGCGCCATAAACCAGTAGAGCCGTATATCTCTGGAAAATCTAAGGTTAAAGCAGGGTTAAAACAGAGTTCGGTTTTTATAACTTCTACCAATTTGGCAGGGAATGAGGCTTCTGCACCTAGCAGAACGATATAGTTAAGGTCTTTATTTTGGATGGCTTGCGTGGCTATCCATAGACAGCCAATTTTGCACAGTAGCGAGGTTTTAGCTTCACCGCGTGGCGCAATCCACCATTCTTTACATCCCTGTTTAGCGGTTAGCAGTTTGGGAAAACGCTCCATAAAGTGTTTTTGAAACACGGAGGCTTCCCCTCTAATATGGTGCGGGAAATAGTTGTAAGCAAAAAAAGCAAAGTCGCTGGCGAAAACTCGCTTGCGTCGTTTCTCAATCGCTTCTGGGGCTGGGTCTAGCCCATGCTCACGGGCTTCTAGTTGTTGCCTGAGCGATTGCGAGATTGCATAAATCTCTTGCAGGAATTCTTTGCTAGTGAGGCTATTATCCATTTTCTTCTTAAATGGCTTTTTAAAGCGGTTTAATTGCTAAGGTATGCAATCGGGCTACTAAGAAAAGTTAAACGTTTTTAAATCGGTTTTAAATCGTTTTAAATCGGGTTTAATCGCCGTTTAATGATTGTTGAGGTAGTAACCTAAAAGCAGCATGAGAATAGACCCGCTAATACCTAAAAGCCACATACCTATCCTGCGAAAGGTTTTCCAATAGCTCAGCTCTTCCTTGACCCCTTCTAATTCATCTTCTAGCTTTTGAATTTGTTTGTCGTGATTCATAGAACGTTCCTCTAATACGATTAGTTTATCTAGTTTCTCATCTACTCTAACTAGGGTTTTATTGCCCGCAGTTATCCGTTCTTCCATTCTGGCTATGCGGCTGGCAACATCATCAGTTGTTGAACTCATTTTTTATTCCCTACTTGTTTTGTCATATGCACCGCAAATGGCTCTAAGATGTCCACGAATGCGGTTAGATGCTGCGGATACTTTTCTTCTATAAATTTTCTTAAAATTGTCAAGGTTTTTTGAATAACAGCTAATTCATTTAATTGCGGTGTGCCGTCTCTGATTGCTCGCGTTAATTTTGAATAGCTATCTCCGAGTTGAGCAATAGCACCTACCGCCTCAAGTGGATTCTCCAGCTCTTTTATTTTTTCAAAAATATTCTGTGAATTTCTCGCTAGTTCTTCTAATAACCGTGCATTAATAGCACTCAATCCACCCTCAGCTATACGGTGGGCAGAGCGTGCTTTATCCCAATCGTCTCCCAATTTGGCAGATTTTTCTTTCCATGCTCGAACAGTTGTCGATGCAACCGTACCGAGTAGCTCCGCTATTTCTTCAAGGTTGCGGTATTCATACACGTACATATTGCGTGCTTTAAGTTTGTTCTGTTCGTTTATTTTAGCCATTGATAATTTTATGTATCCACTGTCTTGTCACGCCGTATTCATGCGACAACCTCACAACTATCGCGCCATTTATACGCCTTTCTTTTATTTCTTTATCACGAATGGCGTTTTTTAAAGTTTTGCATTGTGGTACGTCTATTAATGTACCGCCATATCTTATACGTAATTTAGCTTGGGCATCCTCGCTTAAAAATGCAAATTTCCCCGTGTTTTTAGTAGGGATGTACAAGCGTTGATTGGCGTATCTATTGATTAGTTCAAGGGTATCTTCTAGCCCTATCACCATGCTTAATTGCCACATTTTGGGCGGCAATAATTTTTGCAACTCGGTCTTATCCATACTTTACCTCATTTTAAGCATTTTTGTATGTGTAAACTACATTACCCTATTAATTATAAATCATTTTATCTATATTGCTTACTAGTAAATCGTTAAAGTGAAAAATTATGTTTACTGACACATTTACCGAGATTTTTCGGGCTGGAAAACAAACCGATTCTAAAGGCGATACATTCGAATGGTCTATTGAAGATTTAGACCAAATTATTGCGAATCATGGTGATGCAAGTAATTCAGCGCCGATTGTCATCGGACACCCTAAAACTAACGACCCTGCATGGGGTTGGACGGCGGAACTAAAAAGAGTCGGTAACGTATTGCTTGCCAAGTTCAGAGATGTAGCACCTGAATTTGAGGCGTTGGTAAAAGAAGGGCGATACCGCAACCGTTCAGTCAGTTTGGCAAAAACAGATAGTGGTTGGATGTTAAGACATGTCGGATTTTTAGGGGCAGTTCCCCCAGCGATTAAGGGGTTAAAGCCCATTTTTAATGCGTCTGATGATGCCTGTATTTTTGAGTTCAATTGTGAGAAGGAGTACGCAGATATGCCACCCGAAGTAAAAGATAAAGCCAATGGAGAAGCTGAGGCGAAGACAGTTAAAGCGCAAGAAGATAAAACTGACCCCAAGAATTTTAATGAAAAAATCATTGAATCTAAGGAGTTCCGCGATTACGTTCAAGCGCAAATTGAATTGGCGAGAACTGAGGCTACAAAAGCCACTGAACGTGAAATTGCTGCATTGAAGGCGCGGTTAGCCTCACAAGAACGTGCGGCAATGTTTGCAGAGAATAAGCAGTTGCTTGATGCCTTAGTTGGACAGGGTAAATTAATCCCTGCGCAAGTAACTGGTTTGAGCGAGTTTATGGTTGATTTGCGTGAGGCGGAAGGCTCTCGGACGTTTGAGTTTTCCAGTACGGACGGGAAGCAAGAAAAATCAAGCCCATCTGTTTTCTTCAAACAGTTTTTAGAAAAGTTACCTCAGCAAGTGCAACTCGGGCGTTCTAATCAATTCGGTCAGGAAAACGATGTTGCTACCAGTGTAATGCAGCAAGCAAAGATGATTTCTGATTATGTGGAAGCGCAGGGTAAAGCTGGTCGTATCATCTCATTTTCAACGGCGAAATCTGAGCTGTCAGGACAAGGAAAAATCTAACCATGAATCCTAATAATCAATTGATTAAGTGTTATCAAGCGGGTGCAGACGTTGCGCCTTATCTGATTGTCAAAATTGGGGCTTCTGCTGGTTATGTTGTTCCCGCTGCGGCTGAAACTGACAAGTTACTCGGCGTTGCCAATAGCTTAAATATCACGTCGGGCGACCGTGTAGATATTGTTCAAGCGGGTATCGCAGAAGTGACTTGCGGGGACGTGGTTGCTTTTGGTGATTGGCTGACTACCGATGCAAACGGAAAAGCCGTTGCGACGACAACCGCAGGTGATGAGTTGATTGGTAAAGCCTTAAGTGGTGGCGTTGCTGAGCAAGTTATTCCTGTGCTGATTCAATTTGGCAGATATTAATCATGACCATCAATAAAAACTATTTTATCAAGTTGGTGGGTGAACGCTCGACGTGGCTTGGGTTAGTGACGTTTCTTAGTGCTTTTGGTGCGGTGATTAGTCCTGAAAGTGCTGAAACGATTGCAGGTATTGGTGTATCGCTCGCTGGGTTAATTTTTGGCGTGACAACAGACGAATAGGAAAAAATAGCATGTCTAAATTAAATCCCCTTGATGTTTTTAGAGACTTTTCTGACTTAGGAAACTATCCAGTCGACAGTGAAAGATTGCCTTTGGTAATTGCCTATAGCAATCGTAAATTTATTGCCGATATGGTTTTACCGCGTGTTACTCCCGTGTCTCGTCAATCTTATGACTACATTGCTATCAACAGAGAAACTGCCATGCGTATTCCTGATACGCGGACGGGTCGCACGTCAGAACCGAATATTGTAGAGCTGAAAGGCGAGGAAAAAACTGGAAAAACAGAACCGCATTACATCGGTAGCCCTGTGCCTCAAGCGGACATCGACAACGCGGGACGTGAAGGTAATCCATTAGACCGCGCGGCTGAAGCTGCAATCAATTGGGTTTTACTTGACCGTGAAAAACGCGTGGCTGACATGGTGTTTAATGCAAGCACTTATGTGACTGGGCAAAAGGAGACATTAACAGGGACAGACCAATGGAGTAATGCTGCAAGCTTACCCGTCCAAAAAATTGGGGATGCTTTGGATAAGCCGATTTACCGACCTAACACGATGGTGATTGGACGGGCTGCATGGTCAAAATTATCCAGAAACCCTGAAATCTTAAAAGCCGTTCATGGTAATGAAGGGGGGAGCGGGATTGCGCGAGTTGATGCCGTTAGAGAGTTATTCGAATTAGATAACATCATCATTGGTGACAGCTTTTACAACGCAGCCCCTGAAGGTTTAGTGGAAAACATGACCCGTTTATGGGGCAAACATTGCGCGTTGATTTACGTTGACCCACGGGCGGATACCACAAAAAGTGGTTTAGTGACGTTTGGCTTCACTGTTTCGTGGGGGACACGTCAAGTTAAAACTGTTCCTGTTCCGACAATGGGTGGACGCGGTGGTTATGCGGTGTATGCAGGCGAAGATGTAGACGAAAACATTATTTGTCCTGATGTGGGTTATTTATTCACTAACTGCGTGGCTTAATCATGGCTTATGCAACTGCCCTTGATATGTTGCTGTACTACCAAGCGAAAGAACTGGCAAAGACAGCAACGCCAAAAAGTAGCCCAACAGCGGCGAATATTGTCCCTGAGTGCTTAGAAGCCTTGATTAAAGATGAAAACACTAGCGCGTGGACATCTGAACAAGTTGAAACAGCGCAAGCGGGTTTAGAGGCTATCAATGAGGCATTGGCAGACGCTGAAAAACTCATGACTAGTTATTTTGCACGACGTTATCAAATGCCTCTCAACGACGCAACAATCGCAGTGAATCCCGTTAAACGAGGGTGTGGGGATATTGCGCGTTACTTCATAGCGGAACGCAAGTTTAAAGATATAACCGAAGTCACCAAGCGGTATAACGATGTGATGACATGGTTATTAGATGTTGGTTCTGGCAAGGCTGGTTTGATGATTAAAGAAACAATTGACTCCGCTACAACTAGCCCATTTAAGGCTTCTTTTGGACAAGGAGTTAGTCGGACTGATTGGGGGACTTATTAATGGCTAACACCATCATAACCGATTATCTCGCGGCAAAGATGCGAGACCATGTATTAGGTATTGCACCCTATTCGATGCCAACGAGTCTGAGGTGTGCACTGTATTTAGGCGATGACGGCATTCAGGTAAACGCACCGACTGAGGAAGTGAGCGATGTTAATTACGCTCATCAAGTAGTTAGTTTTGTGGGGGGGAGTTCTACGGTTAATTTCCCCCCGCTGACCATTGCTTACACGCCGTTATATCTGGGTATTATTGATTTTACAGTTAGTAAGATATTACTTGCCTTACCGTTTACAACGCCAAGCCTATATCCGATAGGTAAACCGCTGTATATCCCTGAAGGAAATATAACGGTTAGTTGGGTAGATGGGGGTGTAGTGTGATTCAGAACTGGGATTCTGTTATTGCTGCGTGCAATGCACAGCAAGTGTTGAATTTTTATGCGCCATCAACGACAACAAAAGGAGCAGGGACGTTTTTCAATTATTGGGGAACGACTTGGACGTATGGCGCAGGTGTAACACCTTCAACTGGTGCAGGTCAAACCTTCAATAAAGATAGTGTCGGGGCTATTCGCTTTACTGCCCCGCCATCTGGCGAAAAGCTGTATTTAGGTAAATGGTTTATGTCTAGCTCAGTCGCCTCCTCTTTTTTCCTGTACGACTTTTTGTGGGGAAATAGTGGGCTTGTTGGTAATAGCTTGACATTGCAAGCCATTAATTCAGTTGCGTTACCTACCCGCGCAAGCAATGGGGAAGGCGTGCAATTGTGGGTTAATTTTTATCAAGGAACAGATAACGCCGCGCCAAGCATCACCATCAAGTACACAAATTCAGAAGGTGTCGCAAATAGAACCGCTACCGCCACGATACCTGCAACTAACCCCGTCGTTGGACAAGCCTTTCCTGTCTTGTTACAGGCAGGGGATAAAGGCGTGCAGTCTATTCAATCTTTTCAAATGGCAACAGTAACGCCAAGCGCGGGCGATATTGGGTTGATGCTAGTTAAGCAGGTGTCTGAAATGTCTTTGCAACAGGCAAACGTTGCAGAGAGTAGAGACCCTATTGCTTTATTATTACCCCAAATAGATGAAAATGCCGCGATTTCCATTATGCAAATGTGTACGACGACTGTATCTGGAATACAGCAAGGCACATTCAGATTGTTAGCGGGGTAAGTCATGCACTTATTACTGCTTATTATTCCTTTTTTGTTGCTTGGTTGTGCAGAGCATCCTACACGGTTATCAAATGGGTTTGGCTTGATTATTCATCAAGTAGATGAAGATAGAGTACCCACAGACTGTGCAACGTTGACAGGGGTCAGCTATCCCTATGTAGGGTGTACAAGGATATTTAATGAAGAAAATCTGTGTATTGTTGTTGCGCCGACAGATGCCTTTCCTTACTTTAATCAGCGTGAACAGGCGATTGTCGACCATGAAATCAGGCATTGCACAGAGGGTAATTATCATGAACCCGATTTAAGGGATGAGCAACTTTATGAACAATTGCTCCCGATTAAACCTACCTAGACAAGCGTTATTTCCCACCACGTTTGAAAGCGGGTTTCAGCCAGCGGCGCATAATTTTTGGTTTGGCTTGCCAAGATTGCGTGGGGATATTGCCCTAGTCGGTAGCGTTACCACACAAGACACCACCGCGCTGGTTGATAGTGGGATTGTTGCGTTAGTTGGCAGTGTCACAGCGGAACAAACCAATTTAGTTTTTACAGGGAATATTCAATTAGTTGGCGATGTTACGCCTACTGCTGTGATAGCAGAACAGATTGATGCGGGGATTGTTCGCTTAGTGGGTAGCGTTACCCTGATTGAACCTACGTATGTTGATAGTGGCGTTATTGCGCTAACAGGCAGTGTTAGCACGCAGGATACCACCGCGTTGGTTGATAGTGGGGCTGTTGCGTTAGTTGGTGGTGTTACAACGGGAAGTATTATCGCTGAAGACTCAATAGTCAGACAACAAATTGTTTTAAAACTAAAAGAAATTACAGATTTTTTAGAAGTTTCTGGGGTGGCAAATCTGAAGGCTGGAGCGGATAACGTTGACAACATGCCGAGTGCTTATGTGTTTGAAAGCGGTGTGACGGCAACAGATAACCAAGCCGCTACGGGTGTGTTGCAAACAGTTTCTACTTTATTCGTCATTATATTGATGATTGAAAACAATACAGATGATTTTGGTTCGGATAGTTCCGACCAAATGAATCAGTTACGGGCTCAAGTAATGAGCAAACTTTTAGGGTTTAAACCAATCGGGCAAGTGCAACGATTGGAGTATAGAGGCGGTCGGGTTTATGACTTTACCGACGATATTTTAGTCTGGCAAGAACATTACCTCTTGCCTTATACCGTAATCAGTGACAGGAGCTAGTAATGGCTTACGAAATAAAATTTACGAAACGAGCCGTTGTTGAAGCTGCATTAGAAGCAACGGCGGGTGTTAACCCTAATAGCGGTTTTACCGCCATATTAGCTAATGTAGGCGCAAAAGTTGATAAAAACAGCACGCCGATTGACCGTAATGTTCTGGACAGAGAATTCGGGGCTTTCGGCTCTGCAATTACCGCGTCCATGTTCAAGGAATCTATCGAAGTAGAAATGAAAGCGTTAGGGCGGGAAGCAGGAAATATTCTTGTGCCTGAATGGACTGTTCCGCTGCAAGCCTGCGCAACGGTTAAAAATGATGCTTATGTGCTGGCTCTGTCAGGCGTAACGGGTACGTTTGAAGTGGGTGAAGAGGTAAGCGTTACCTCGACTGTTGTTGGGGTAATTATTGACATTGCAGGAACGACTTTATACGTGCGCAAGGTGGGCTTAACCACTGTTACACCCAGTGATGTAGTTGATGGTGAAAGCAGTAGCGCGTCGGGAACGGTTAGTACGGTGACTACGGGCTTATTGTTTGAGCCGACAAGCGACGAAAGCCTGATGAAATCTATGACGGCGCGATTTAATCAAGACGGTATCTTAAAGATATCCACGTACATGCGCGGGACAGCCGTAATTACAGGAGCAGCAAAAGCACTGCCTAAAATTGCGTTTGATTTAACAGGTATTTATAACGCGCCAACAGATACGGCTATGCCTGATGTAACCACATCAGGGGTTAAGCCTATCCCATTTCAGAATGTAACGTTGACATGGGGAGACTTGGATGTCTCCAAAATTATGTTTAGCGAATTCTCTTTGGATTTGGGTAATGTAGTTGTTGAGTCCGAAGATTCAAAGAAGGCTAACAGTATCGGCGGAGTGTTCATTACAGACGGATTACCCAAGTTAAAGCTGATATTTAGCCAGTCTACTTTAGCGGAGTATAACCCCTTTGCAGAGCATGAAACCCCTGTTGAGCGCGACTTTGCCGTAACCTATGGGGTAACTGATAAGTTTATTCGGGTTGGGGCGCGTAAAGTGCAAATCACCACTATTGCCGAACAGGAAAAAAACAATATTAATTTTTATACCCTTGATTGTACCTGCAATAAAGGCGGTTTAACGCCCAAATGGTACATTGCTATTTACTAACCTAACCATTGTTTTTAATCAGGAGATTTACATCATGAGTTTTGATATTGCTGAAAAAATTATTATTCCTACCGATGTTAATGTCATTACTGCCGACCCCAAGAAGCCTATTAAATTACGGGTTCATTATGCCATCGTGCCACAAGATGAAATTGACGAAGCGGTAGAAACTGATGGCGATAAAGGGTTTATTAGTGCTGTCGTTGAAAAGGTAGAGGGTATCGTCAAGTCTGGCGTTGCCGTTGACCCTGTGGAGGCTGTGCAGTTAATTGCTAATCACCCGTTATTAAGTACTGCGGTGATGGGGGCTTACGCTGAGTTGCGCAATCGCAATTTTCGTGGACAAAAATCTAAGTAATATCGGTGAACACTGGGCGATGTTACAAACTCGCCCACGTGCAGTGAATATCCGTAAAGACTACGGATATTTGCCTGATGAGGTGATTGAAGCCTTAGAAGGCGAACAAATTCAAACCGATAATGTTGTTTGTCAGGTTTATGCTTGCAATGTTCCTGCTTTTAACTTGTTTCTCGATGTTTGCCATTTGTGGCGATATTTGCCGATGGGTGGATTAATCGGGTTGGACTGGGTTCAGGTGCAAGCATGGCTTGCATTAACACAACAAGTTATTTCCCCTATTGTTATTCGTGCTGTGCAGGTTATTGAATCTAGCGCGGTACGCACATTAAACAAGTAATCCATCATGTCCACTGTTACCGTTACTGTAAAAATCCTCGCCGATGGCTCTGCTTTAGTCGGTACAACCCGCTTAACCCGTGAAGAACTGGCAAAGTTAAGCGGGGGAATGGACTATGCGAAAACAGCAGCAGGCTCACTGGATAATAGTTTTAGTCGTTTGGCTAATACCTTAAAAGGGGTTGTTGCGGCGGCTGTTGGCTTGTCAGTTATAAAGCAGGTTGGTAGCGATTTTGTTCAAACGATTGCAGAGACTCAACAGTTAAATTCACGATTACTGTCTTTAACAGGCACATTAGAAGGCTTGGCAGAGGCTCAAGATTATGCGTCGAATGCAGCAAATAAGCTGAATACTGATTTACAAGCCTTTAAAGCATCTTATGCCAGCACATTAGTTTTACAGCAAGCAGGATTAATGACAACGCGGGAAGCCCGCGCATTAATTGAAGGTATTTCACAGGTTGCGGCGAATATTGGAGCAAGTAGCGACCAAGTTAAGACTGCAATGTATGGTATTGCGCAGTCATTAGGTAGTGGCGTGTTGCAAATGCAGGAGTTGATGCAGGTTGCAGAACCTTTGCCGGGTATTTTGAATTCGGTTGCAAGAGCTGCGGGGGTGACGGTCGGACAATTTCGACAAATGGTTTCAGATGGAAAAATAACTTCTGAAATGTATAAAAATTATTTGTTGAAAGCAGTCAAAGAATACGACGGTGCAGCACAAGCCAGTGCGAAAAATTTAATTCCTGCTTATACCCGTTTAAACAACGCTTATACCGAATTTAAAAACGCTTTTGAAAAGCCTATTTCCGACACTTTAACCCCGCTTATGCAGAATGCAACGTCTGCGCTTAAGACTATGACGGGGTACGCACCGCAAATTATTGGCGCATTCTCGCCCGTGGTTAATATTTTAGGCGTTGGTGGTGGTTTGTATTTAGGCATGAAAGGCTTGCCTGTTGTCGTTGGTGGGGCAACCACTGCATTTACTACCTTAAGTCGTGCAATGTATGTATTAACCGTTGCTACCAGCACGGCGATTGTGCCTACTAGTCGGCTTGATATGGCATTGTTAGCGTTACGCGCAAACTTAGCTGCCCAAACGACTTTATTGGGTAAAACCTCTGTCTTGTGGGGCACATTAAACACGTCTCTTTATGGTACGGCGGTTGCCGCACAGTTTGCCAGCGGTTGGATGGGCAAGTTACAGGTAGCGGGCGGTTTATTGTTTGCTGCTTATGCAGGGTGGGAAATTGGCTCATATCTTTATGAGCAATTTGATATTGCAAAAACTGGCGGGATGTTTTTTGTATCAACAACCTTACAGGGCTGGGAATACCTTAAGCAGGGTGGTGATAATCTTGTAGGTAGATTAAGTAAAGGTTGGGGGATTATGGGGGAAGCCTTTAAGTCTCCCATTCAAGCGATACAAACGATGTTTTTTACGACGATTGGGGCGATGACCGATACCTTTATCGGCTTTATCCAAACCGTTGTTAGTATTGGCGAGTATATTCCCGCTGTTGGCGACCAATTTACTCAGTTAAATGGCTATCTTGAAAGTATAAAAACTTCAAGCAATACCACTTTTGCTGAATTATCCACTACCGATTTTGCCACTAATATCACTAAAAATAATGCAGAAATTGATGCTTCTTTAGCTGATTTAAATAAAGGCTATGCGGACAATATTACGCAGATTCAGAAATTAGCTGATGAGCAAGCCGTGAGTGTTGTTGTGGGTAATCAGAAAGTTACGCAGTTGGATGAGGAAAAGCGCAACCTTGCTGAAATAACCAAGATGGAGACGGAGCGCACAGAAGGACACAAGAAACAGTTAGAAGCGATTAAAACCTCAATGGCAGAGCAGTTGCGCTTGTCGACACTTAACGAGAAGCAGGCAGGTGCTGAACAAACTGTTACAGAACTTTTAAAAAATCAAAAATTTCAAGCAACTGAAGAAGAAAAACAGTCGTTAATTTCCCTGCAATTACAAATTGAAGGCAATAAAGAAACACGTAAGAAAGCGGCGCAAGTTGAAGAACAAGCGATAAAACAACAAGCGGATACGCTTAAGAAATATGTTGATACTGCAAAAGAAGCTTATGCGGAAATAGCCCAAGCGGGATTAAATGCACAACAGAAAACGCAGTATGAAGCCACTGATAAGTATGGTAATGACTTAGGTTTGTTGGTATCACAAGCCCAGCAAGCAGGTGAGGCAATCACACTATTAAGAGATAAACGCCTTGAACTGCAAAAGGTCGGCTTGTCTGAAACCCAACAAAAAGAATTAGATTTAACCCAACAATATAATTCAGAATTAGCAAAACAAGTTATTGAAATAGACCGTTTAGTTGTGTCACAAACCGCACTGATTGAAGCACAACAAGGTTATGATGCGTCTGGTTTAACCAAGCAAGCGCGTGAATATCTTGATTTGATGAAACAAGTTGGTGAAGAAACCGCTAAACAGGTTATTACGTTAAATAATCAAGCCACTGCTAAAAGCACGGGCGTTGACCGCATTGCATCCCTGCAAGAAGAAATCACCCTTTTACAACTCACAGAAAAAGAGCGCGCGCAATACAATGCGCTAGTTGACATTGCACCAGACCAACGCGATGCGGTCAAGTCTCTGTTAGAGCAGAAGGCTGTCTTAGAGAATACGCAAAAACAATGGGAAACTATGACCAATTCTGCGGCGGATTATGCAGAAAAAGTGGCAACGGGTGAATTAAAGATTGGTGATGCGGTTAAAGGGTTTATAGTTGATATTAATAAGCAAAATATAAAAGACCAGCTCACTAAATTAAAAGAACAAATAACCAGTTTCTTTAATGGTGATAGCGGTAAGGTCACGCTTGAAGGTGCGTTGGGTATTGCAGACGCACAAACGGCTAAAGATGTTAGTGCAGCAAGTAAGATATTTGAAACTTACCAAGAAAGCCTTAAAACGGGAACGGATGACAGTGTTAAACGCATGATAGACGGCGTTAATACGGGTATTGCTAATCTGCAAAAAGGGATTGAGGAATCATTACTTAAAGTAAATATTGGGTTAAACGATGCTACCGCTAATCTCACAAAAGCGGTGGAAAAAAGCAATGTAGTATCTGCAAGCAATACCTCACAAACCTATACCGCAAAAGGCAATAATCAATCCATTGAAGCGATTATTCAAGCCGCCGTTAAAAACGGTATTTCACAAACCGATTTCTTGAAGTTTGCGAGCATAGAAACGGGTGGTAAATTCAATGCCGATGCGTATAACTCAGGTTCAGGTGCTTCTGGGTTATTTCAATTTGTCAAAAGTACAGCCAAACAATACGGGCTTGATAGCAGTAATGTCTTTGACCCTTTCGCTAACGCCAATGCAGCGGCTAAGTTATACATAGATAACTTAAAGCAAATTCAAAAATATACGAATGATATTAGTGCAACCGATATGTACCTTGCGCATCAGCAAGGCATGGGTGGTTATGCGTCGATTAAATCAGCACAAGATACAGGGAGTTTTACCCGTAGCGATACCCGTAAAAATATCTTAAGTAATGTCAGTAGTGCAGATATTAAAAAGATTTTAGGCATTGATTTGAATCAGTTTAAATCCCTTAACGATAAGGAAATGGCTGAAAACTTCGAGAAGTATTGGAAAACAAAAGTTGATGCTATTGATATTAGTAAATTTGTGACGGCAAATAACACGCTAACACAGGCACAACAGCAACAAGCGCAGGCTTTAACCCAATCTACTGTACAAAAAACCGTTACCGACCAACAGCAAATAGTCGCGGGTCAAACGCTTGCTACAGCCAATATGCAACAAGTTGACGCATTGGGTTTAGCAGGTCAAGGCGTGCAAGGTTTTGCGAATGCAACCGCGTTGTCTGCACAAGCAATTGTTGACACGGCGAAAGGATTCGCCAGTGGTGCGGGCGATTTAGTCAAGCAAGTAGCAAACAAAATACAAACGACGCAACCTAGTACAAGTAAGGAATCGGATAAGGGTCTTCTTTCCAGTATCACTGGTATCTTTGATAGTGACGGAATGCTGTCAGGTGTTGGCGACCTGTTTAAAACTGGCGGTGCGCTGGAAAGCGTAGGAAGTGCCGTATCAGGCTTGACGGATAAATTGGGTAAAGCGGGTGGTAGTTTAGGTGGTTTTTCTACGTCAATAATGTCTCTATTTAGCGGTGATATTAAAGGCGCATTAACCAGTGGGATTAGTGCAGGTTTAAGCGTGGCGTTGCCCGGTGTTGGTACAGCGTTAGGTTTCGCTGTTACACCCGTTATGAATAAGTTATTTGGTTCGTGGGAAGTTGAATCGCAACATTTAACAGCAAGTTTTAAAGACTTGAGCGCGTCGTTTGCTGTAAAAACGGTGGAAGTCAACAAGGGGTTAATCGGCGGGGGTAAGAAAACCACTTATAGCGAAGTTGATAGTGAAACGAATCAGCAATTGCAAGAGTCTATTGACGCTACCGTTAAGTTAATTGAGGATGCTGGACAAAAGATTGGCAAGGCTCTGACTGATAACTTTAACTTTAAATCTGTCATAGACATGGTGCATGAGGGGACTGATGACTTTGAAACGCAATTCGCACGTATGCAGAGCATCATGGTTAAAAATGCGTTTACCGAGGCGAATATTGCGGGTGTTGATACCAGCATAACAGCCGTCATGGCAGACAAAGTTCAAAACGTACTTAAGCAAGCGAGCGATGGCTTATATGATAAAGCTACGCAAGAATTCATGTGGAAACCTGACACGCAAAAATACGCCGTGCAAATTACGGGGACTGTACAAGACGGCTTGAACAGCCTGATTGCTAGCACTGATTGGAGCGGATTAACCTTTGATGAATCTCAAAGTAAGTTACAAACCTATTTAACTGATGCGTTTAATGCAATCGGGGTGGACGTTCCTCAAGAAACATTCATCAACATGGCCAACGACTTTGCCACGCAAATTCAAGACGGTATGTCTTGGCTAAATGATACTCAAGACATTGTTGACCCTGACGCGCAATTCTTTAAAAACATGCGGGAAATTGTTAATAATTTTAACGAATGGGATGCACAACCAGAAGAGGTTAGTGCGTTTATTAATTCGTTATTGGGGTTAAAGGATGCGTTCAAATTAGTTGGTTATGACGCGGGTTTAATTAGCCAATCATTAATAGATGCGTCTGGTGATATTGGTACGTTGTCTAGCAATTTGGATACTTTCTACAGTAATTTTTTAAGTGAAGAAGAACAACGCACTAACAAAATGACGGTGTTAAACGATAGTTTAACGTCGTCATTTACACAGTTAGGGCTAGAAATGCCTAAGTCAAAAGATGCTTTTAGAGCATTAATTGACGGCATGGCAAGTGATATGAGCGACCCCGCGTTATTTGCAGATGCCATCGCGTTGTCTGAACAGGTTGCTGAATACTTTAATTTACAAGCGGAAAGTGTGAACGATGGAATTACTAACGTAGCGAATGGTTTTGATATTTTAATTGAACAAATTGATGCTCTTGCAACCTCATTAACTGCGCAAGATGTTGGTGGTTGGTTAAAAGATTCCGTTCTTAACGCAACTAATGCAGAAGATGCAGGATTACGTTTTAGCAACGCCTTTGCCAACGCTTTTCAAGAGCAGATGTTGAGTACGGTACTTTCTACCGTGTCTAACATGGTGTACACAGGTTTAGTTGAGCCTATGTTACAGGCTTCATCTATATCTGCGAGTAACACGGTTTCAGCTTCTACACTTTCAGCTAATCAAGATATTACTGCCAGCAATAATTCTGCCGTTAGTTTAACCGCAGGTGGAAGTACCGCCGCTACAGCCCTAGCAGCAGGTGGACAAATCGCAGCGGAATATATTGCAGGTGTCGTTTCTGAGGTTAAGAACGTTATCGCAGTAATGACTACCGTTATGCAAGATGAAAGCATCAAAGCAATGCTTGCTGATTTACAACCCGCCTTGCAAGATATTGGCAGTGCGACGTTTAGCGCGGTATCTACGCCTACTTCTATTACCGCGCCTTATGTGCAATCACAACAGGCTAGTGCTGTATCTGATAAAGCAGACACGGCTACCTCAAATACAACTCAAGAAGTAGAAAAAGAAGTAGAAAGCCTTGATAGCTTACGTCAATCCTTACGTGAATTCGGAACAGGGTTAGATGACACGGATTTAAAACTGTATCAATTGTCTGATGTTTTCAAAAATGCTGATTTGAGCATGATCAACTTTAGCGGCAGTGCTGAGGACATCGCTAATTCTATAAATGGATTGGATGATACGCAACTACGCAAGATTGCAAGTGAAACAGGGATTTCTATTGATGAATTAGAAGGCTACGCTGTTGACTATCTCAGTATTTTACGCGAGCAAGCGACGGCTGAAAAAGAACGCTTGGCAGAATTTACCGCTTGGCAAACAGGGTTATTAGATTACACCGCCAACGGCTCGCAAGTAGCCCAAGTCACACAATGGCTAACCGATTCAGTAAATCGCTTGGGCATGAATGCCGATTCAGCCGTTGGATTTTTGCAGGGCTTGAATCAAGCCGACATCGCGGGATATGCCCAAGATTTAGGTATTACCGATGATGAATTACAAGAACTTATCCCTGATGTGATTAGTGGATTAAATGATTTTGCGAAATCTATTGAATCTTTCCATACCTCATTAAATGACTTTTTAACCCTGAGCGACCCTTTAAATGAGTTCGCAAAACAAACGCTTGAGTTAGGCGTTGGTAGTGCGCAGGCGGCGGAATGGGCGAAATCTCAAAACCCTGAAACCTTAGCAAAATGGGCTGAGGAATTAGGTATTTCTACTGATGAATTAATGCAGAACGCTGTGAAAGTTGTCACGTACATGCAGACGGCAGAAACAGATGCGCGGGCGATGGCAGATGGGTGGATTAGTGTTTTTACAGAGTTAATGGATTCATTAGATTCGCTTAATCAGGGAATTGGTGATGATATTAATAGCCTTAACGGCTTGTCTGTTGATTCTGTTGCACGGTTAAAAGAACAGGTTTATGGGGATTACACAGGTAATGCAGACTCAATTTTGCAAGACCCTGATGAATTGAAAAAGCGGATTAGCTTAGCGGGCGATTTACGCCAAGCGATTATGACGCAATATGAAGAACAAAAATCCTTGCTAGAAGAGAAGCATCAAACCGAATTAGATAACGCCAATGAGTTATTAGATATTGCGCAATCGTTAAAAGACCGCGTGATGTCGATTCAGCTCAATAAAACTTATTTTAGCGCGCAGGACCGCTTTAGTACTGCGCAAACGCAATACCAAGATTTATTAGGTAAAGCACAAGGCGGCGATGCGGAAGCGGCTAAAAAAGTCGGTGAAGCGTTTAGTTCTTATTTAGATGTTGCCAGTGAAATGTATGCGAGCAGCGCGCAATTTAAAGCGATTCGTGACGCGGGCTTAAAAGATTTAACGTCGTTAGGGGTGGATTTAACCACTAAAGGTAATAGTGTTAGTCAATCTTTTCAAGATTCTACTTATGCAGGGGAATTGAAGGGATTACAGGAAAGTGCTTTGTCAGAATTGCAAACGCTTTCCAATGTAGTGGAAACCACGCAAGCCCAAGGGACTAATCAACTGGTTGCGAGTTTAAAGGATTTAGGAACGCAATTTGGGATTGATATTAATAATGTAGGTCAAGTTATTAAGGATTTATTCCCCCAATTAGGCACACGCACGGATAGCGTTGCTAATGCAGTAACGACTCCCGCAGTTTCTGATAAGCAAATAGCAGATTATGTAAGTCAAGCGGTGCAGGCGAGTGGGGGGGTTAATCAGCAATCGGTTAGTCAGATTGTGAATACAGCAAGTCAGTATGGCATTGCACCTGATAGATTAGCGGGCGCAATCGGCGTGGATAAGCAAACGGTTAGCCAAACCGCTGCGCAATATGGACAAACTTATAACGCCGTGTCCAAAAAAGATATTACCGATTATGTCGGAGCGGTTGTTGCGCAAAAGGGTATTACCCAAGAAAGCATGACCGAAATTTACAACATGGCTAAACAGTCTGGGGTAACCAGCGGTCAGTTGGCAGACGCGCTGGGTTATACCAGAGAGGATGTGCTGGCAATTGCGGCACAATATGGATTACCTGCGTTTGCCGAGGGTGGAATTGTCACCAAGCCTACTATTGGCTTGATTGGTGAGGCGGGTAGAGAGGCGATTATTCCGCTAAATCAGTTACCACAAATGACGCAACAAGGGGCAAGTCCTGAGTTGTTGGCGTTGATTGCCCGTTTGATTGAAGCGCAACAGAGAACACAGGCGATTTTAGAGCAATTATTGAGTAGTTCAGATCGTGTTTCTAGCACGGTAAAAGAAACAGGCGATAAACAAGCAAAAGCCTTAGAAAAAGCAGGTAGTAATGGGAGATTTTCCTAATGTATTTAAGTTTGAGTTTAAGCAGTACCGCTACTAATGCGACCGTTTTAGACGCGATTCGTCTTGCTTTAACAGGAACGACAACACTTATTGGGCTTGGCAGTGCGTGTGATATGGCAAATAGTGAGTTGTTGACGGATGTCAGCGCTGGCTGGACGCTGGTAGATAGTGGTACGGGGTTTATCGTTTTAAGCGCGCCACAAGAAACAGGAACGGCGATTAAGTTTGTACGGATTCGGTTAATTAGCAACTCCTTATCTATAGACGGTATGGAGGCGTGGAATAGTACCACTGTATCAGGCACTAACGTTACAACGGCTGCAAGCATTTCCCTTGCTATGCCCACGGTTAATCAACTAAATAAGTTAGTTTTGTTTTCTTCCAACCGTTTTGTTGCTATGCAAAGCACACAAAATGGCGTGGTTAGTACATTGATTTATGCGTGTGAATATACGCCAATTTATCCCGCTTCTTTGGATAAAGTGAGACTATTAGTGAGTGGAAGGTGTGTTACTCAGTTTAATCAAGACACGCAAATATTACTTTATAACTACAGTGCAACAGTACAAACGTTGGATGCTGATTTTGCGACAACCTCAACAGGGCAAGACACCAGCGGTAATTTATACGCGCCTGCTTATCCTCAGTTTGTAAACCCCGCGTCGGGTGGTTTTGTATTAGGTAAATTATTTGGGTTATTAAAAACAATTGCCTTGAGTCAAATGGAGGTAACGCTAAATGCAGACAGTTACGCCGTGATAGATACAACCACATTGATTAGGAAAGGATAATGAGAACTAAATACACATATTCTGCTAGCGCAACACTTGCCCATGTACACGCAGATATTATTGCAATACTGACAGGTGAAACCGATGTTAATAATCTATCGGCAAGCTGTAATAAGGCGAGTTCATCTATTTTAACGACTATTTCCACCGCAGGTTGGTCGGTGCATGATAGTAGTACAGGCACGACTAATAAGACGATTATAAAAGCTCCCCATGCGGACAATGCGAGTAATTATAAGTATGTGGAAATTTATTCGCAAACGAGTAGCCTTACCGTAACCTTATGGGAAGCGTGGAACGAAACCACTAATGCAGGTACGAACCAATCCACAGCCGTTACACAGCCGCTGAATCTTACTAGCGGGGGAAGTGTCTATATTTGGGCTAATCCCCGATACCTTGTAATGGCTTCGGAAATAGGTGCGTCGTGGGGTAATTCACAGAATAGTGGAGTAGTCCCAATTTTTGAACTGAGCAGGGGACAGCCATGGAATACAACGAGCTATCCATCTTTTTGTTTGGTGAACTTCTATTACACTATTTATAGCAATACTGCTGCCACTTATATTCCTAAAGCGGTTGATAATAATGGTAATACCGTCACAGGTACAAACGCGAATTGCTACATAGGGTCAATTGCCGCACTAATTTATTTAAATGTGCCCAGCGGGGCTACAGCCCGCGTGCCAGATGGTTCTGGCGGATTTACAACCCCTTTCTATCCGTTGTATCTGCATAACCCCAGCAAGTATGCTGCTCCAGTGGGACAAATTACCAGCATTTGTGATATTTGGTTAGCTCCAAGTAGTCTTTTTTCAAACCTTGCAACGATTGATAAAGAAGGTGTTACTTATGAGGCTGTACTCATTTATAGCACAGGCTATCATCTCTTAATCCCCAAAGGTTAAAATGAGCATAACCCCAGCCCCACCAACCAATTCGAGTGTCAACAACGCTTATTATTGGCATTTTACCAGTGATGGGGAAATGGTAGAGGCTGTTAGTCTTCCCCTTTTTTTAAGCCTGACGACCACGCCAACAGGCTATGCGTTATCTGGCACACCTTACCAAGTAGGTAGTCACGTTATAGAACTACTCGTAGGCGGAATCGCCTACAGCTATACCTTATTAGTAGAGATGCCAAGTAGTGAACAGGCGCTCGTAACTATACCCGCAACAGATACCGCTGTTTTATTGGTACAACTCAATTACTTTAACCCACAAACCAGCGTTGTTGAACGCCATTTTATTGCTACTGCACCCTACATCAGCAAGCCTACTGATGCACGCGCTAATACTTCATTCTATGAATGTATTGTTAATAAACCAACGGTTAGTCGTGAGTTAAGCGGGGCATTTGATGGAATTATAAAAACCAATACCGACGCTTTAACCGTGAAAAACTTCGCCAATGAGCGCGATGATTGGTTAATGCAATCGTTTGGAATGCGTCGTTATAGAATGTGGGTAGGCAGTAAAAATCAAGCCTTAGATACCCTGACACAAATTGCTTATGGCTATATTGCGCGGGAAGGCATCACCACCAGTGGCGAAACCCAGTTAAGTATTCCGTTTAGAGATGCAACGGAAATCTTAGATAATCCCTTGCAGACAAATACGTACACACAAACACATATTAAAAATCAGATTTATCCTGATGTATTCGGGACGGTTTTTAATATTGAGCCTATTTGTATTGATACGGCTTTGTTAATTTATCAATTTCATAGTGGTTCGTCTAACGCCTTAACGGCTGTTAGGGATGGTGGCATTGGTTTAACGTTGGGAATTGATTACACCGATGTTGACTTGCAAAACAGCACGTTCCGATTGATTCAACCCGTTAAATATCGGCTGACTTGCGACGTTCAAGGGGCGACGTGGAATGGGCAATTTGTGCAAACCGTAGGCGATATTATTAACTATGTACTGGTAAATAGACTGCCAGAATTAGAACTGGTTAATTTGGCAGAATTTAACTATTTATGTCCTCAGCCAGTGGGGATTTATATTAAAGAGAAAATGACATTTAAAACGCTCTTTAATAAGCTATTAAGTTCTATTGGTGCGTTTGCCATAACGGATAATGAAGGGCGATTAAGTCTAAAACGCTTTGGTGACGTAACAGGAAATCCTGTCATCAATATTCCGAAAAATGACATTGTGCAAGGGAGTATGGAATTAGCCAAACGAATTCCGCCCGTTGCAAGCCTACGCTTAGGCTATAAGAAAAATTACACTGTACAGGCAGACAGCTTTGCAGAAGACTTAACCGAAGCAGAAAGACAGCCATTTAAGCAAGAATGGTTGATTGCACAAACAAGCAATACGGGGATTGAAGAACAATGGCGGGAAGCAACGTTATTAGAATCAACAGGCGATATAACAGAAACCTGCCTAGTTAATGAATTAGATGCGTTTGCTGAAGCCTCGCGCCGTACAGTAATGTACTCACGAATGCGTGATGTGTTTAAATTTAAAGTATATTTTAACGCAAGTTTGTTGCCAATCGGCTCAGAAATCACCATTGCCTATAATCGTTTTGGTTTGGCAGTTGCGACAAATGTGATTGTATTAAGTATTTCCGCGCCCTTAATCGGCGGTTCAAGTGAAATAGGGGTTTTAAGATGAGTAACACAGATAATCTAAAAATTATCATGGTAAATGATGGAGATAATGCCACACTATCCTGTGTACCTACCCCTGTTACGCCGATTGATAATTTAAAAATGGAATCGGCTTCACATCCCGCCCGTGTTATTGGGACAAGCATAACTATTAGCGGTGCATTAGCCGTTGCACGGGTGGCAAGCGGTTGTTGCCTATGGAATTGCAATTTTTCTGCAACGGTTAGTATTAGCTTAACCTTAAAGTTAGAATCTGACACGGTTCTAACCGTGTCGTTAGCGAGCAATCAAGCTATTGCACCCGATACCACCCGCAATTATGCCTTCAATTTCTTTACTGAAACTGCCTATGATGAATTTATTATTACGATAACCGATACGAATAATACAGATAGTTATATTGATGTTGGGCGATTATTCATTGGTTTGGCGTTATCCCCTCAAATTAACATTGAATACGGTTACTCATGGGGACACGAAGATGATAGTGAACAGGAAAGAACCGCAGGTAATAGCCTACAATCGGATAATTTGCCCACGTACAGAACCTTACAGTTTCCTCTTAACCATTTGAGAGAAAGCGAGCGGGCTACATGGGCGGCTTCTATCGCCTATGTTGGAAAGAAAAAACAGATTTTTGTGTGTTTATTTCCCAATACATCAGGCAAGCGCGCAGTGGACTTTGCCTTTATGGGGAAATTCACGGCGTTAGGAAAATTTAGTGGAGCAGGTTACGACCGTTACCAGTTACAATTTACGATTGAAGAAACCGTAGGCGGAAATGAAACAGGGACAACTGATAGTTTAAGCCTAAGTTATTTATCACAGATTACGACCTTGCAACAACAAGTTGTTCAGTTACAAACCACTATCGCATCACTACAAAGCCAGATTAATACCTTGCAAGTTGCAGGATACGTATTGCCTGAACAGTTTGAAGAAGTACAAGCTGAACTTGCAACGGTTCAAGCGGAACTCGCAACAGTCCAAGCCGAATTGACTACTGTTCAAGCCGAACTAACTACCGCTCAAGCAGACCTTGCAACGGCTCAGGCAGACCTTGCCATTGCCCAAGCTGACCTTGTCACTGTTCAAGCCGAACTAACAACCGCTCAATCTGAGATAGTCGCCTTAGAATCCACGTTGTCAGAGGTTCAAAAGTCTTTGGTAAATCATGGGACATTAGCACCGCTTACACTAACGCTAGTGGATAGTGAAGTGTATCAGGTAGCAATTGCATTTGTAGGAAGCAGTGTTGATGAATTAGCAGTAGCGTTTTAATTCTGTCAGATTAAATGCCGTTTAAATCGGGTTTAAATGGGGATTATGAAAAAATAGAAACTTAAATTTTTTCGTGTAATTTAAGTTTCTATTTTTTTATTTAGGTTATAGACGTAAAATTTAAAAAACGAACATTTATTTATTTTCATATAGTTATGAAATTTAAAATTTAAGTTTAAATTTTCCGCCTACACGCAGCGGACAAAAAACCGCTTTATATTGAACCAACAGTGGTAAAAATCCCGATGGGGAAATTTTTGGCAGGTGATTTGTTAGGGGGCGGAGACCCTGATGAAAAGCCTGTACATTCGGTAACTATTACCAGTGATTTTTATATGAGTCAATATGAAATCACTTTTGCACAATACGACTTATTTTGTGATGCAACGGGACGAGAGAAACCCAGCGATGAGGGATGGGGACGCGATAATCGCCCTGTTATTAATGTTAGTTGGCAAGATGCAACGGATTATTCTCGTTGGCTTAGTGAATTAACAGGTAAACGTTATCGTTTACCAACAGAGGCAGAGTGGGAATATGCCGCGCGTGGTGGCACAAAAACAGCCTATTGGTGGGGAGATGAGGTTAAACCCAATATGGCAAACTGCATAGACTGCGGTGATGAATTTGTGAACCAAACGGCACCTGTGGGTTCATTTCCTGCTAATCCTTATGGTTTATATGACATGACGGGAAATGTGTGGGAATGGACACGCGATTGGTATGCTTCTTATAGCAGAGAACCCAAAACTGACCCTTACGGGCCGATTATCGGCTCGCACCGTGTTATTCGTGGCAATAGTTGGGAAGATAACGCCCGCCGTTCACGTTCTTCATTTCGCGGGTATCATGAACCTGAGAAAAAAACGGCATATTTAGGATTTAGATTAATAATAGAAATGGAACAGTAAATAGTGAGTAGTGCTAAATGCGTAAAGATAAGTCAGCGTAGGGTGCGTTAGGTCGCTATTTTTACAGCGCGACTTATCCTTAATACTGAGGATGTTTTTTCATTAACTATTACAAACAGTTCTTATTTAGCACTACTCTAAAAGGCGAATAAATTCGCCCTTCAAAAATGCTTAAACGGCATTCAATATTTCAATGGTTAAATTATGATTGGTGTAAATACAAATATCTGCGGCGATATGTAGCGATTTTTCTACGATTTCTGCGGCACTTAACTCCGTGTTTTCTAATAAGGCGCGGGCGGCAGATTGGGCAAACATACTGCCAGAGCCGATAGACATGAGTCCCATTTCAGGTTCAACCACATCACCATTGCCTGAAATAATTAAAGATGCGGTGTGATCAGCCACGGCTAACATGGCTTCTAAACGGCGTAACATGCGGTCAGTGCGCCAGTCTTTTGCTAATTCTACGGCTGAACGGGTTAAATTGCCCTGATGTTTTTCTAATTTAGCTTCGAAGCGTTCAAATAAAGTAAACGCATCCGCTGTTCCGCCTGCAAATCCTGCGATAATTTTGTTTTGATATAAGCGTCTTACTTTACGCGCATTTCCTTTTAATTTGGTATTGCCGAATGTAACTTGCCCATCGCCCCCAATAACAACTTGTCCATTCCGACGTACAGATAATATTGTTGTTCCATCAAATTGTTCCACTGCGTTGCCTCTGTCAGGTGTTGACTAATAATTAATGCTTGTATGACGCATCATAAGGGTAATTATCCAATTAATGGGGGCATGGGACAATCTAAACTTTCTACCACAGCGCGCAATACTTCTAACTCGGCGGTTTCTACTTGTTTATCTGCCAACACACAGGTTACGCAGGCATCGATAACCGATTTTTTTAATTGCGGGGTAAGATATTTTAACCGATTGATAGCTCCGTTTAATTTCTCAGGTTTACACGCAACGATTGAGGCAAAGGGAAGGGGTTGTGTCGTTAGGGTTTTTAAGGCGATAGTATAGGCACTTTGTCCACTGCCAACATGGGCAAGTAAGGATAAAATCAGGCTAATATCGGGTAACGCTTCCGCTAAATTTTTATAGCTCACGGTTGATGTGCGCATGGTATGCGTGTCTAAATGATGGCGTAAAATCGTTTCTAATACATATTCAAATAAACTAACCTTACCATCTGCTTTGATTAAATCATTGATAATTGTCAAGTATGTGGTACGTTCCACATAAGGTAATTTTTTTAATGCGGGTAAGGCTAAATCGAGTAATGGAACCCGTACTTGATTACCTAATGTGTCTAGTTGTTGGCGTAACGCAATAACTTGTTGTGTTATTTCTGTAGATTCGGCGGTATTTAAGACGATTTCGCGGGCTTGTTTATCCGCTACTTTGCCTTGAAACAGCAGGGCATAAGTGATGATTTTTGCACCTGTTTGTTGATGTACAAGGGTTAAAATATTTTTAGGAATTTGTTGGTAAATCTTTGTAGCATAGGCTAAATGTTCGGGGGTAGGATTGCCGATGGAAGCCACGACGGTTGTTTTGGTTGTTGGCGGTCTAACTGTTGGAGTGGATTGAAAACTTAAATATTCCTCGCTTAGTGGGGCGGTTTGTTGGCTGGCGGTTTGTTCGCCTAATTTGCCATATTTTAAACGGTAGGGGTATGCGCGGTCGATGCGGGTGATACGTTCATCAAGTGTGGGGTGGGTAGCCAGTAATCGTGATAGGTTAAAGGCAGAACCAAAGCATAAATGGCTTACTTCTTCTGCACGATAATTATATAATTTTGAACCAATTCTATGCCCTTTAATTTTTAGTAACGCGCCAACAAGACAAGCGGGGTCACGGGTATATTGCACAGCCGCCGCATCCGCAAGAAATTCACGTTGGCGCGAAATGGCGGATTTAATTACACGTCCACAAAATAGACCAATATAGCCTAAGCTGATGAGTAAAATAGAAAAGGGAAGGGCAAAGGGAAAAATATTTAAGTCACGCAGATTACGGTTTAATCGGTCTTCGTATTGATAAGTTCCGCCTGTCAGCAGGTAAAACCCCATTTGTCCAATCGCCAAAATACCTGCAAGAATCCCGATTAAATGTAAATTTAACCGCATGTCACCTTGTAAAATATGGCTAAATTCGTGTCCTATTACGCCTTGTAATTCTCGACGGTCTAGTTGTTCTAATGCGCCACGGGTAACAACCAGCGTAACATCGGAGGCATGGTAGCCTGCAACAAAAGAATTAATTCCATGTTCCATCTGTAAAACATAGAGAGCGGGAACAGGAATTCCCGCCGCAATGGCCATTTCTTCCACGACATTCATTAAACGGCGTTCTTCTTCGCGATAAGTATCGGGTTCTATAGGTGTTGCACCTATCATAATGGCAAGGGCTTCACCGCCTTCACGTAGTTGATAAAGACGACGTATTGTCCCACCCAAGATAACCATAAGCGTTATACCAATAACCCAATGGCTGGCAGGGCTTTGTAACCATTGGGAGAGTTGGTAATGATGTAGGCTAATAAACTTGCCGACAAGAAAAAAAGTCAGGTTGATAAAACCAATAATGACAAAGAGTGCGATGATAAAGTAGAGAATTAACCACCGAGTTTTTTGTTGTGCTTGGTCTTGTTGCCCAAAAAAATCGACTTTTAGCATGTATTTTTCCTGCAACAGGGGATTATGTTTATTAGATTTTATACGGCTTTTAAAGCCTGCCTGAATCAGAACTTGCTGAGTTTTCAGAATTAAAAAATATAAAGGTTCAGGCAATTAATTGTTTATATGTTATACGGATAACACCGACTAAAGCGGTATTATCCGTTTTTTTACACGTAAGATGAAGGACGGTTTGAAACACTTTAATTTGTAAGTGGTAAGGCAATCAGCTCTAATTTTTTCTCGCTTTTATTGCCATTAACAATATAAACCGTGTTGTCGTTTACTAAAATATCATCAGTGCGATTTAAACGAACTTCTGTGCCTAGTGCAATAATATCGCTACGTTTTTGCCCTTGTTCGCTAATTTTTAGCATGTAGGTATTTACGTATTGGCTATCAGTCCATAATTCCCACAATAATAATATGTTACCGTCGTTCAATTTAACTGATTTTAAGCGGGATACATTGGCTTGCGTTTTATCTTGGTAATTCGTCAGCCAGACGACACCCGTATTGCGTTGTGGCGACCATGTACCGTTAAAGGTGTAAAAACCGCCTGTTTCTGTCAGTCCGTCGGTCAGAATGAGACCTTCAGGGACTTCATTATCGGTATTGGGCGTGATGCTGGCAAAATCGTGGATAACTTGCACAATACCAAGATTGCGGGGGTCATTGAGATAGCTACCAACACGGCTGTTATCCAGTGATACGCCTGTTGGACTCTTTTCACCTGCAAAAATAACGGTGTAGCCTTGTTGTCCTTCAATCACACCACCCAGTTCGCTGTAAGTATTATTATCATTTGACCATTTGTAATAGGTATGACTGCTATCACTAATTTCTGAGTAGAGTGGGTAACTCTTGCCTGCGGGACTGGTTGCGGTAGTGCCATGTTGGGTTTTAAACGTGTAAATCACACGGGAGTCGATACGGCTGTCAGTAAATTTGTGTAAGTTGATACCGCGCGGATAGTTATCACCTAAGTCCACACCCACAAATTCGTTTTGACTGTTGGTTGTTAGGATGTTTTCAAAAGAATGTCCTGATGTTTGCCCAAAATTTTTCAGTAGTGCTAAGGTGTTAGCGTCAAAGGTAACAGCAATCGCCCCCTGATGGTTTAAGCCGTCGTTGCTAGTGTGCATTAAACGCCCAATGATTAAACCTAATTTGCCTTGTGCATAACGCAGGCTCGCAACATTGTCTGTGTCGAAACTGACAATGTTTAAACCTGTTTTTGCCGTGTCTAAGGCTAGACTGGTACTCAGCACGCCATTCTCATTAGATTTATAAAGGGTTGCTACACGCGAGCTATCGGTTTGCGCACCATTACCTGATTGAATTGTTAGGTAGTAAATAAAGCCCTCATCGTCACCTGTTGCAACAGCAAGGTCCATTCCATTATTGTTTAATGTGATGGTAGTATAAGATTGTAAGTCATTGCTTAACCAAGTGAGTTGAATGCTATGGTCAGCTTGATTTTGCCAAACAATACCGATTTGTCCGTTGGTTTTACGCACGAAGAAAAACTGACGCGGTTGAGCGTAAATGTTTGCATGGTCACTTGGGCTATAAGGAAAACCTTGTTTAGTGTCAAAGGGTAAGCCATTAACATTGTAGCGGTATTTGAATGGCGTGCCTAATGCGGTTGTCGTTAAATGAGCCGCTTCAACGTTTGTACTGAGTGCCGTAAATGGACTGATACGTTGGGTTGCGGGGATAAAAACGTAGATAACAGAACCTGAGACTTTACTAACGGTTAGGCTTTTAATCGGTGTAAATTCATTGAGCGTAATGGCAGAGGCAGCAATGTCAGCAACTTTGACTAATCCGTTATTGTTAAAACTATAAACGGTGTAATCTTCTTGTGTTGGAAATTGGTAGTAGATAGCATGTTCAGAGGCAAGAAACGCCTGCGCTTTACTGCTTGGTTCATGAATCTGATACGCCTCAAATTGTTGTTGTGTGGAACTGTTGAGCGTGCCTTTTTCTACAAGGTAGTTGTTATTGTTATAAGTGCCATCGGTATAACACCCGTTTTGATAAAACAATGAGACTAGGGCTAAACGTCCAATTTGGTCGGTCGCTTTAATCGTTCCTGAGCAATTGAACCCTGTCGCATTTTCCGTACTTGTACCTTGAATCGTTTTACTTTGTTCTGATTTAAACGCATAGCTGGTTAAGGCGGGAATACCATTGATTGCATCAGTAGATGGATCAGGGTCAGGCGTTGGCTCTGTCGTGGTATCGGTAATTGTGATGGAAATAGGTTGATAATTATAAATAAATGTTCCATCCAACAAACGATAGCCAAAATAAATATCCAGTTTACCGGGATAAAAAAACTTGCCTTGATAAAGGGACAGCGATTGTGTTGCTGTTAATGTGACATTGGGGATGAAGGGGACGATGGTATTTGTATATTGATCCCATAAGTCAATATATAAGCCCTCACCCAGCATGAAATAATAAACGTCTGTTGAGACAGATAATGTAGTGACCGCAAAAACAAAAATATCTGCTTTTTCACCAATATGCGTAGGGTCAACTTGAATTGTTGCCTTAACATCAGCAACTGCATTTAAGGATTGAGTTACTGTCGTTTGATAAGATTGTCCAGCAACGGCATTTCCACCCGAAAAAATGACATTAGGAGAAAACGATTCCCCAGTCGTGTCTAAGCCTGACGCGCCCTCTAATTGGGGCAATGTCGTATCGGCTGCTTGTGCAGGAAAGGTAAAACTTAATCCTATAAAAAACAACAGGTAAAATGCGTAATCAGTCCACACACAACTGTTTGAATGCTGTTTAAATACACACATATAACCTCCTCATTGTCAGTGTGAATTGTTCTTGTTATCAATAATACCGAAATAAACGAGGATAAAGTGGTTATAAAAATTACAAAATTTCATTGATTATAAATCGTTATAACCAATTCCTACCCATCATCAGGTATCTTAATTTAAATAAAATCCATCCTTGCTTTAATTTATTTGGTACTACGCTATTTTTTTAAGTTCTCTATTTTAAATACTACTACATATTGTCGTTAATTCCATATAATTTATAGGGAAGATAAGCGTTTATTTACTTGTTAAGATATATAAAACTGACACCTTGCAAAAATATTTATGATGCGTGTTTGAATAACCCTTAAAATGTACAGCACGTCTTATTAGCAATTCGTTGCTAAGGTGGAAGGAAGTTAAAATAAATTATGTCAAATATAATTCATTTCGCACAACAAACAACAAATAGGATACTTGCTGTTTTTCCTTTACGTGTTGTTTTAATTGTTCCTTTTTTAGCTCAATTAATTATTACCGTTGGATTAGTCGCTTGGCTCTCTTTTGCTAATGGACAAAAAGCGGTACAAGAACTCAGTCAAGCTTTACGAAGCGAAATTACTCAAAAAATTCAACAAAATTTAGCTGATTATCTTTCTGTTCCCTTTTATGTGGTTAAAAATAACCTTGCTTTACTGAATCAACATTTTTTAACAGCAAGCGATTTAACCAAATGGGAAAAATTATTCAGAGAGCAAATATATACTTATAAAACAATTAACTCTATCGCCTTAGCAAATGAGCAAAAAGAATTTGTTGCAATTCGTCGTATTGAAGCATCAAAACTAAGTTTTGCCCTGTCTAACGAAAAAACTAACTTTAACCTCATTAATTACGATTATTACACCAATCAAGAAATTGCACGCTCAGATAATTTTGACCCACGTTCACGTTCTTGGTATAAAAATCCTGTAAAATATAATGGGTTAAGGTGGAGTGATATATTTATCGCGCTAGATACAACTGCGCTACAACTCACTGTAGGCGTTCCCATTACCAATGTACAAGCACAACTATCAGGCGTTATTGCGAGTACATTACGGCTTACCTATATAAGTGATTTTCTAAAGAATTTAAAAATAGGCAAAACAGGACAAACTTTTATTATTGAACGTAATGGTATGTTAGTCGCCAGTTCTACAGGAGAAAATTTATTTAAAAAAGAAGATAATACGACTAAACGAATGGCTGTAACCGAAAGCACTAATGCATTAACCAGATATATCGCCGATGTTTTATTACAACGTTTTACACAACTATCTACCATACAGACTGAACAACAAATTGATTTTGTTTGGTCAGATGCGCGTTATTTTCTGCAAGTAACCCCTTATCAAGACGATTATGGGCTAGACTGGCTGATTGTAGTCTTAATTCCCGAAGCGGATTTTATGGCGCAAATTCATACAAATACACGGGTTACTTTCGTTTTATCTTTACTCGCCTTAATTATCGCTATTTTTGTCGGCTTACTGACGGCTCGCTGGGTTATTAAACCTATTTTAGAATTAAATCATGCAGCTCAAAATCTGGCGAATGGACAATGGCAAGCACAATCTTTATTACAAACCCAACGACAAGATGAGCTTGGACAACTTGCCAACTCTTTTCAACGCATGGCAGACCAGCTTTATATCTCTTTTAAAAACTTGGAAAATGAAGTTGTTGCACGTACTCAAGCCCAAGCATCGGCTGAAGCAGCGAATCGTGCAAAAAGCACTTTTTTAGCGACAATGAGTCATGAACTACGCACCCCATTAAATGGTATTTTAGGCTATACCCAGATTTTAGAAGATGATGAAAATTTAACGTTAGAACAACAAGAAGGCATTAAAACAATTCAACGCAGCGGTGAATATTTATTAACATTAATTAACGATATTTTAGATTTAACGAAAATAGAAGCAAACCGTTTAGAACTATATCCAAGCAGTTTTAAATTAAAACAATTTTTAGAAGAGCTAGTGATTTTTTTCAAAACCAATGCCCAACAGAAAAATGTGACTTTTTTGTATGAGGCACTCACCCTTTTACCCCGTTTTATCTGTACTGACGAAAAACGCTTGCGCCAAGTTTTGATTAATTTACTTAGCAATGCGGTTAAATTTACTGCACGCGGTGGCATTACTTTCCGAGTGAGCTATCTTGATGAAAAATTATGTTTCCAAATAGAAGATACAGGCGTAGGAATTTCACCTGAGGATTTAATACATATTTGTGAATCATTCAAACAAGTTGGCGACCCAAAGTATCGTCCAGATGGCACAGGATTGGGTTTGTCGATTACGAAACGATTATTAGCACTATTAGGTGGAGAACTACTTATAAATAGCGAGCTTGGAAAAGGTAGTTGTTTCAGTTTTTGTTTACATTTATCGGAAATAGTTGAGTTGGAAAAACCAACAGAAACGCCATTAGCCATTGGTTATACTGGCACACCGCGTAAAATTTTGGTCATCGATGATCACTGGGAAAATAGAGCATTATTAAACAGTTTATTAAAACCACTAGGATTTGAAATGATTGAAGCCGTGAATGGGGCTGATGGCTTAGAAAAAGCGAAATACTATATCCCTGATTTAATTGTGACTGACTTTGTTATGCCTGTGATGGATGGGTTTGAAGTTGTTAGACAATTACGTAAAATTCCAGCGTTAAAAAATATTCCAATTATTGCGGATTCTATGAGTTTATTAGATTATCCACAAAATACCGTTTCTAACATAGAAATTAATGCTTTTTTACCTAAACCAATAAAAATTGAAATATTATTGGCCATTTTAGAAAAACAGTTAGCATTGACATGGATATATAAAAAGCCTCAAGGTATATTGTCGGAAAATGTTGAACAGAATGCCACACAGTACATTGATAAAACAATCATATTACCTTCACCAACGATGCTTCGTTCCTTACACGAATTAGCAACAATGGGGCATATTAATGGTATTTTTAAACAATTAAATCATTTAGAAACCATGGATAAGCAGTTTTCCCCTTTTGTGAAACAAATTCACGTGCTTGCAAAGGGATTTCAGCTAGATGAAATTTGCGCGTTGATTGAGCAGTATTTGCAACAGTGATAAAACAATAATCATCGTTGTAATATTGGATGATAACCAACAAATTTACTTTAGATAAATAAGATATGGAGTAACCATTATGCAAGTTGAGCGTAAAAAATCATTTGTGGAAAAACTGTTGACATTCTTAAGCCGTTTGAAAGGTTACAAATCACCTTTATTTATTGTTTATCAACCGCATAGTTTTTTGATAAAAGGTAAAGATACGCAAGAGGTGATGCACTTGATTAAACCGGGTGACATTCTTTTACGAACATATAACAATTATTTAGATAAATATTTTGTTAAGGGTACGTTTACCCATGCAGGTTTATATTTAGGCGAAGTAACGGAAAATCATTTACGCCAAATTGCTAAAGTTGATAAACCCGAACGTTATGCAACAGGTACGCAAATGGTCATTCATGCCTTAGCAGATACGGTGATTTTGGAGGATTTAATTCAATTTTGTCGTTGTGATGCGTTGGCAATTTTGCGTTTCCCGCAACAATTGGTGTTGCAAAAAGGGCGTATTCCCCCCGATACCGTTTTAAATTATTTAACTGAATATGCTAAAGTTGAAGCTAAAAGTCATCAAGCAGCTGTATTAAAAGCTGAAATAGATATTATGACGCGACTTGCACAAGGGGATAGTTTACACTTTGACACTTTATTTAAAATTATTTATCGCGTTGCATTAAGTGAGTTGATAACACCGCATCCTGCTGATTTTGGTTTTGATAATTTTTCTCCATTGTCGTGTACAGAACTTATTTATTTTGCCACTAAAAGTATTTGCTGGAATTATGACATTGAACCCACAAAACAAAAGATTTTTTTCCAACAACGGCGTGTCATTGAAGCTGATACATTTACCAACACTGATTTAGAAGAAGTCTGGAAAAAAGTAGGATAAAGCATGACAGAAACAGCAAATGATAGTTTGGTTAAAGTACGGGGTTTACGCTTTTCTCGCGGTAAACACCTTATTTTTGATAATGTCGATATGGATATTCCGCGCGGCAAAATTACGGCCATTATGGGTCCTAGCGGTACGGGAAAAACAACGCTTTTAAGTCTTATCGGACGACAATTGCGTCCCCAAGCAGGCACAATTGAAGTAAATGGCTTGGATATTAATAAGTTATCTTTAAATGAATTATATAAAATTCGTAAGCAGATGGGCATGTTGTTTCAAAGTGGTGCGTTATTAACAGACCTTACGGTTTTTGAAAACGTCGCTTTTCCTTTAAGGGAACATACGCAGTTATCGGAAGCCTTGATTAGAAACTTGGTGTTGATGAAATTACAAGCCGTTGGTTTACGTAATGCCCGTGCGTTAATGCCTAGCCAATTATCAGGTGGAATGGCGCGCCGTGTTGCATTGGCTCGTGCGTTAGTGCTTGACCCAACAATGATTATGTATGATGAGCCATTTACAGGACAAGACCCAATTTCTATGGGGGTGTTAGTTCGTTTGATTAGTTCGATTAATAAGTCGTTGGGGGTAACTAGTTTGATTGTGTCGCATGATATTCATGAAACGGCCAGTATTGCCGATAAAATCTACATTATTGCGAATGGTAAAGTGGTTGGTGAAGGGCATCCTGATGAGTTACGTCAATCAAGCTCCGCGTGGGTACGGCAATTTATCAATGCTGAACCTGATGGACCTGTTCCTTTTCATTATCAGGGAATGGATTATGAAACCGATTTATTGGGCGATAAGTAGTGTGGAGCAACTCAGTGATGTTAGACCAATTTCAACAGATAGGTAGTCAAACACTTGCGCTTTTCGAACGGTTAGGGCGGAGTGTGCTTTTTATGTTGCATCTGCTTAGCGGTTTACCCAGTTTATTGTTGCGTCCGCGTTTGGTGGTCATGCAATTGTATTCTGTTGGGGTTTTGTCTTTAAGCCTTATTTTGGTATCAGGTTTGTTTGTTGGCATGGTGCTTGGTTTGCAAGGTTATAATATTTTAGTTAATTTTAACGCGACAGAAATGTTAGGTGTCATGGTTTCTTTGTCCTTGTTGCGGGAGTTAGGGTCTGTATTGACGGCTATTTTATTTGCAGGACGTGCAGGTTCAGCACTGACGGCAGAAATCGGTTTAATGAAAGCAACAGAACAGCTTGCCGCGATGGAAATGATGGCCGTTAATCCTTATCACCGTGTTATGGCACCGCGTTTTGTGGCGGGTGTATTGGCAATGCCTTTGTTAGCCGCGATGTTTAATATGATAGGTATTTTTGGGGGGCATTTAGTTGTTGTTAATTTGCTCGGGGTAGATTCGGGTTCTTACTGGTCACAAATGCAAAGCACGGTTGAACTGTATGATGATATTTTTAATGGTTTACTTAAAAGTTTTGTGTTTGGTATTGCCGTAACTTGGATTGCCGTTTTTGAAGGTTATGATTGTTTACCTACGTCTGAAGGTGTCAGTCGTGCGACAACGCGCACGGTTGTTTATTCTGCACTGGCAACGCTTGCGTTAGATTTTATGTTGACAGCTATCATGTTTAGTGATGTTTAATGGCAAAAAAAACGATAATAACCACTTGTCCGTGTGGTTCTGGTCAAGTTTTACAACGCTGTTGTGAGCCTTATTTACAAAGGCAAGATTATCCACTGACAGCAGAAGCCTTAATGCGCTCTCGTTATACCGCTTATGTATTGGGAAATGTTGATTATTTGCAGACAACATGGCATCCAAACACACGTCCTGCAACGTTGATACTTGATGACTCATGTCGTTGGGTAGCCTTAGAAGTTGTAAAAACCCAAGCGGGTAAAGCGACAGATATTCAGGGTACTGTCCATTTTAGAGCCTATTATAAACTTGCGACGGGACGTGGCGGTCGTTTAGAAGAAATTAGCCAATTTGAACGAATTGACCAACAATGGTTTTATCTGATGGGCGAATGATGTGAATAATTGGCGTGATAATTGCCATTGTCTTTTCAATGTGATTATTTCCATAACATCCTTTGTTAATGCGTAAAAGCTATCATTATTTCTAACGAAAACTCCTTTATACTAGGCTATAAGAACTAGGATTAACCGCCCCATTCTCGCTATAGCGATTCCTATAACAGTGGGCAATACGGCACAACCACCGTAGAGGATTAGATTGCATGGCAGTGAACAACCCTCGTCACTCACGCTTTTTCTGGCGTTCATCCGCAATGTTCGGCATTCTTGATATGGAGTGTCAATTTAAGGAAGTGAACGCTGCTTGGGAAAAAACGCTAGGCTTATCCACAGGGCAATTGTTGGCAAAGACTTTTTTTGCCTTTGTTCATCAGGAAGATCAGCCTTCAACCAAATATTATTTTGAGCAGCTAGAAAAAGGCATGGCTTCGGTGTCGTTTGCCTGTCGTTTCCGTCATCATGATGGAACTTATCGCCAGATTCTGTGGGAAATCAATGGTGCAGCATCGCAAGAATATGCTTATCATGCTGTTGGTATGGACATCACAGGACGTGAGCAACCGATGATTGCTGATGAAATCCTGAGCGTGTTGCAAGAGGGTGTTGTGTTGCAATATGCGAATGGAACTATCGGCGCGTGTAATCCAAGTGCTGAGCAAATTATTGGTTTACCTGCGGAACAGATGATGGGTTGGACTCTTATAGACCCTGATTGGCGGGCAATTCATGAAGATGGTTCACCCTTTCCAACAGAAACACATCCTGCTATTTGTACTTTACGCACGGGACAAGCCTATTCTGATGTGGTGATGGGTGTTGTGAAATCGGATGAGAGTATATTTTGGTTACGGGTTAATTCTTATCCTTTGTGGCGGGATGATGTGACTACGCCGTATGCGGTCGTCATTTCTTTTTCGGATATTAGTCATTATAAGGAAAATGAGCTGACTATTCGTAAGGAAATTCAGAAGCGTAGCAGTTCTCCTGAGACAGTGACGGATAATAATTATGAGTTATGGGATTGGAATTTAGACAGTAATGAGGTGTATTTTTCTAGCCGTTGGAAAAAAATGTTGGGGTTTGAAGAGGCTGAATTGCCAAATCATATTGATACATGGCATCAACGTATTCATCCTTCAGATTATAAAAAAGTCATGGCGGATATACAAAATCACTTAGAAGGGGTTACACCCGTTTGTGAAAATACGCATCGTTTGCAACATAAGGATGGAAGTTATCGGTGGATTTTGAGCCGTGCTGTGTTGGTACGTGATGCGAATGGTAAGCCACAACGCATGGTTGGTACGCATATTGACGTTACTGAAACGCGACGGGTAGAGGAAGAATTACAAGAGACGGAGAAAAAATATCGGCAGTTGCTTGAAGTAGAAAATAATGCTGTATTTATGATTGACGCGGAATCTACAGGGATTTTAGAGCTAAATAAAGCGGCTGTGCAGATGTATGGTTATGGGCGTAATGATTTGCTCAAAATGAAGACCTTGGATTTATCTGCACAACCTGAAAAAACGGCTAAATCCATTAAAAAGGGTCTGAAATATACGTCGCAGCAGTATCATAAAAAAGAAGATGGTACGGTTTTTCCTGTAGAAGTGACTGCAAACCCCTTTATTTGGCGTGGAAAACAAGTCTTAATGTTGATTGTGCATGATATTAGCGAACGCCAAAAAATTGAAACGGCGTTGTGGGAAAGTGAGTCTAAATATCGGCAATTGTTTGAGGCATCTTCTAACCCTACAATTGTTTTTGATGCGAATACACAGCAAATTTTTGATGTGAATCATGCGGCTGTTGATTTATATGGTTTTAGTAAGGAAGATTGGTTACGGCTAAAAACAGAGGAAGTGTCCGCCGAGTCGATGAAACAACGTTCAGCGTTTGGGGGGGGGACAACGAAAAAAGTTCAAACTATCCCTTTACGTTGGCATCGGAAGAAAGATGGTACGGTGTTTCCTGTAGAAATTTCTACGGGTAATACTTATTTGTTTCAAGGACGTTCATTAATCTGTGCGACGGTGCGTGATATTACAGAGCGTAAAGCGGCCGAAGAGGCTTTGCGTAAAGAACGCGATTTTATCAATATGTTGGTGCAAGCCTCGCCTGCTTTTTTCTTTGCGCTTGAGCCTGATGGTAAAATTCGTTTGATGAATAAGGCGATGTTGAACGCATTGGGTTATGTATTAGATGAGGTTGCAGGTAAGGAATATTTAACGTTTGTACCAGAAAGTGAACGTGGCATTGTCGCAACAGAATTCGATACGTTACGCAAATCAATGCAGCCCTCTTTGTTAGAAAGTCATGTCATTAGTAAATCAGGCGTGCCTTTGTTGGTAGAGTGGCATAGTCGCGCGATTGTTAAGGCAAATGGTGCATTAGATTATATCTTTGGTGTTGGTATCGATGTGACTGAGCGCAAAAAAGCGCAAGGACATTTGCGATTATTTAAGTCTATTATTGAGTCATCTGCTGAAGCTATTTTTGTTAGTAATCCCGAAGGACAAGTGGTTTACGTCAATCCTGCACATGAAAAACTCTTGGGTTATTCCACAAAAGATTCTCGTCAGATGAATTATCGGACTTATTATTCAGATTCATCGTTGATGGTTTGGGAAAGTGATGTTGTACCCGCTTTAGAAGAGGGCGGAAGTTGGGAAGGAGAGTTAGAGGTTCATACGCAAGAGGGGCAACTTTTCCCTGTGTGGGAACGGGTGGATGCGGTACGGGATACAGGTGGCAATATTTTATTTAGTTTTGGTTTGTTGCATGATATTAGCGAACAGCAACGTACACGCGACACGTTGTACAAGCAGGCAGAGGAAAATCACGTTATTCTCAATACGATACCTGCTTTTATTTGGTATCGTGATAGGGAAAACCAGTTGGTAAGACAAAATTTATTAGCCGATACAACATTTGGAACAGGTAATCCGTTGGTTATGCAACTGACGGATGGTAAAGATGTATTGCGTAATGGACTGGCTCAGTTTGGTATTATACAAACTTATCCAACTAAAACAGGCGATGCGGTACGCTTGAAAATTGATAAATTGCCTTATCATGACGGCTTGGGGCGTGTCAGTGGGGTTATCGTCTATGCCATACAATTGCAAGATAATATGTCTTTATCTGCGAATAAACCGACTGATGAGAGTGTTTATGAGGCTTTGCAAAAGCTGCCGTTTATGCTCATGGCTTTTGATAAAGAAAGAACCTTAATGGTTTGGAATGAAATGTGTACTACTATAACGGGTTATAGTGGTGAGGAAATGGTGGGTGATCCTGCCGCGCTCAAGCAGCTTTATCCCAGTATCGATCAATTAGAGGACATTTTATTTAGCACTAGTAATCAAGCGTCATTCCATTGGGAAAGTTTACTCACAGCAAAAGATGGACAATTAAAAAATGTCGTTTGGTACGATTTAGCTAAATATTTTGCATTGCCTAAGTGGTTTACATGGTATTTAGGCTATGAAATCCCGCTAGATAGTTATGATGATGATGCATTGCATGATGATGATGTGATGTTATCGGCGGTTTTTGATGCGAGTAAACTGGGTTTATGCTTAACGGATGATCGAGGACGTTTTTTACGTGTTAATCGGACATACGCAGAGTTTTATGGGTATCGTCAAGATGAGTTATTAGGGCAACCATTCACGCTAGTTTTACCGTCTAACACACACAGTGAGGCAGTTCGTGAATATTACAGTTTGTTGATGACCAATGAGCAGGCCATTATGTATAGGCAGCGTAATGAACAGCATCGTACAGGCGCGATTTTCGAGACCAACGTAATGGCAAGTCGGGTTATTTTAAATGATAAACGACGTTTATTATTAAGTGTGGTAAACAAGGTTATTTAATCAAATTATTGGCTTTAATTAGTTGATAGTCCGCGTTTTAATGTTTATACGTAATGATATTAGCGTGAATAAATTCGCGCTAATATCTTGCCTGTATAAAGTTTCATGTCTTAGGCTGTTTTCTTCCCACAACGAACTTGTACAAATAATTGTCCGCTCAAATCGGGTAGTTTTGTGGTTTTTTGTGCGACCTCTGTCGATTTGGACGGGGTATAAGCGGTCATGGTGCGCAAGTCGCGCGGGGTTTTGCCTATCCCTTGTAAACTCCGTACGATAAAACGACTTTCTAATTGTTCCCCTAGCCCGCCGCATTTAGCTTGTAATTGAGTCGTTGCATTTAAAAAGTTAGTGGGCAAGCTAATAACATTACCGCTTATGTCGACAATGGGTGAGGTAATGACAATTTTTCCAGAAATTCCCTTTTTTGAACTGGCATCAACTTGCGTTTGGGCGGCGGTCGAGGCTAAAAATTGGTCGGTTGTAACGGTGATATTACCACCATTGCCATCAGCTGCTTGTGCAACAATTTGTCCTTTATCAATAATGACAAAGTGGGGGGATTGGATGGTGATATTGCCGCCATTTCCTGTTCCACCACGAACACTGGTAGTAATGTTACCGCCATCACGTAAATAAATTTGGGTTGGAATGGTTAGGATAATGTTGCCACCGTCTGCATTTTGTGTGGAGGTGTTAATACTGCCCCCCTCTTTTAATGTTAACGTTTGAGCGGTCAGGTGTATCTCGCCTGCTTGTCCTGCATTTGTCTCAGTGCTTTCCGAATTGGCATAAATACCCGCATGGCGCATTTTACCTTCCAGAATTGTGCTACCACTAATTTCAACGGTGTCTGCATTTATCTCTATGAGATTACTTGCACCAGTTCCATTGGTTGAACTGGCAATAAGTGAACCGTTCATTGTCAGATTTTTGGCATCAATTTTGATGTTGCCAGACTGACCTGCATTTTCAATATCTGCATTACTAGAGGTTGCTTGAATTACCGTGGGATAAGCAAATTCTTTTTGAAGTTCCCCTGCTTGCATGTTTAATGTATCACTAATCTGTAAGGTAATCGTTCCGCCATTACCACTCCCTTCTGTAGAACTAGAGAGATTTGCCCCATTAAGCATGTACAAATTATCAGCGATGATGCTCACTGTGCCTGCATTTCCACTACCGCGCGTTGTAGTGGTGATAAAACCATTATTCATATCGACATTTTTTGCTTGAATCATTACAGCCCCTGCATTACCACTTGTTTCTAGGGTTGTATTGGTTGACGCGGCAAAAATACCGCTGGTGGTGGTTCGGGAGGGAATATCGCCTTCATCAGTATGTTCAGCCACTGGTTTATCCTTCACTTCATCTATAATGTCCTTTGGGTCTTCTAAGGGATTACCTATATTTGCATTGCCTATTGTTAATGTATCACTTGCGGCAATCGCAATTACCCCACCATTTCCACCGCCCGAGGTACTACTGCTAATTTGTCCTCCATCCGTTAGGCGCATATTCTTTGTTTCAATCGCAATTAATCCTGCATCGCCTGCGTTTTCTGAGGTATCGGTGGAATTGACAAACAAACCACTATAAGGATTATTGTCAGTATCTACCATTGTGCTGCCATTGATATCAATTTCATCTGCTTTAACAAGAATTCCGCCAGCATCGCCCCATCCGCCAGATGAACTATCCAGTTTTCCACCATCATGCAGTAGTAAAACGGGGGTTTCTACATAAATAATGCCTGCTTGTCCTGCATTTTCGCTGGTACTTAACGTATTTGCTGAAATTTGACTCGTTCGTATTTCATCATTATTAGATTCGTCTTTTTTTGTTCCACCAATATCTACAAATTCTTCAGCAAAAATATAAACATTGCCTCCTTTACCGCTACCATTTGTTAATGTTGTGATAAAGCTGTTTTCTAATTTAAGCGAGTTAATTTGCATCGTGATACTGCCACTATCTTCATTATTGATGATATCGGGATTAGTATCATCTATAGATAAATCAAGCACACCACCACTCATTAATAAACTATTCCTAACAATAAATTTTCCGCCATAGATATATAAGTCCCCCGCTTTTTGCGTATTAACGGTTAGTGTTTCGTTATTCACGTTAGCACCCGATACCAATAAGTAGCTATCATCAATGGTGATATTACCGCGTGCTGTTGTGGAACTTACATCCATATTTTCTTCGCCTGCTTCTGCATTAAATGAAACTATTCCTTGGTTGGCTAAACTAACCAGTGCTATACGTTTAGAAACAGCCCATAACAAACTATCTTTAATATTAATTTCACCTCCCGTTAACGTAATGTTATTATTAAAACTAATCATTTTTGTACTTTGCAAATCAATGCTTGCAGGTGTATTTGTTAAAAAACCATAAGCACTGGGAGGCGCGCTACTCAAGATACTCTGTTCAGGAAAACGTGCGTTAAATTCCCCATCCGTTCCTAACATAAGGGTATCTGCGGTGGACACATGAAATGAACTGAATAGTTCGATCTGTGAGTTTTCACCAAAAATAACGCCGTATGGATTGAGAAAAAATAAGTTACCGTCAACGAGATCCGATCTTAATGTTCCATCGATAAAAGAAGCACTACCACCAGTTACCCGACTAATAATATTCTGTATCTCAGCGCCTTGCCCTACTGTAAAATCAGCTATTTCGCCAGATTGTAAATTAAACTCCTTAAAACTATAAAATAAATTGCTCCCATACTGCGCGCCCAAATTAGGCGTAATCACAAAGGCATTTTGTTCTCCCTTATTTGGTGTTGATATTAATGATTCATTAATCCGTGTTGCTTCTGTTGCTGTACCAATGGTGCCATCTAACACAATATCAGCCTGTGCTATATAGCTAAAAATGAAGCTTAGCGAGACGGTAACGACGTAAAAAAGGTATTTCGTCATATTATTTTCCTCAACCACAACGTTACTTTTACTAGCTACATTGGGTGACACGATTATTGAAAATATTTCATCTATTTAACAGAATAGTGCATTTATAAAAATTGGCTTTCTTTAAAAACTAAATTAATCCTTAAAATTAAAGGATAGATTGGTATTTAGTCTTATTAATAGGGGGAAAACTTGGGTTTTTTACACATTTAAATCTGTTTATGAAAAACATTATATGGCTGAAAAATATATATATTATCTTGAAAAACATAAAAATTAACACTAGCGTTTTTATTAAGCGTGTGCCACACTGTTATTTGACTGTTACATTTCTGTAACACATGAATAACAATTATAATGACACACTTTTTCACAGACCAAATATCAGGGGATGTCAGGATATGATATTTGATGCAGTTACTCACCACCATGTTCAACAAATCTATTCCAATATAGATAAACAAGGTCTTACAGAAAAACTGGAGGCACAAATTGCCCGCTCGTGGGAAAGATGCGTCCAAAGTTATCGTATAGACCCAGAAGCACCACGGAAGCCACTGATTATTGAACATGCAGAACTAACAGACCATCGTGAACGCATTGATGAATTGTTAGGTGACTTCGCCAAAGAAGAAATGGCTCAGTTATATCAACGCATTGTTGGTTCAGGATATTCAGTTATCCTAACGAATAGCGATGGTATTATTGTCAATTATGTTGGCGACCCAACGCTCACAGAATATTTTAATCGCTCAGGCTTATTACCGGGGGCTATTTGGACGGAAGAAAAAGAAGGAACCAATGGGATTGGTACATGTCTTTATGAAAAATCTCCCGTTATTGTTTGTCGTGAGGAACATTTCCGCACCTCTCACACTATTCTAACGTGTTCTGCTGCCCCTATTTTTGATGCGCAAGGTGATTTACTCGCCGTGTTGGATGTCTCCTCAACCAGTGCGCAAGACTCTCGAGAAAGCCACCGTCATACAGCGGCTTTGGTTAATATTTCCGCTCGTCAAATTGAGAACTTTGGCTTCATTCGTCAATGTCAACACCATTGGATTTTACATTTCCATCCAAAGTCTTACTATATCGGACATGTAACAGAAGGCCTACTTGCTATTGATGAAGCTGGACATGTTATCGCAGCTAATCAAAACGCTGTGCATTATTTTAATAAAAATAGAACTGAATTTATTGGTAAAAACATTAGTGAGTTATTTACAACAAGTTTAACATTACTAATGACTTATACAAATCGTCAACCAAATGGGCTACAACTGGTTTACGATGCTCAACACGGACATCCTTATCATACCCAGCTACAATTTCCTAAACGTCGTAGTGTTCCTAGCACGAGCATTCAACGGATTCCGACAACACAAATGCCCTTATGCATGACATTAGAAGCTTTAGCGGGTAAAGACCCAAGTATGGCTTTTAACGTACGGTATGCACAAAAGGTAATGAATAAAAATATTCCTATCCTCTTACAAGGGGAAACAGGAACAGGCAAAGAAGCCCTTGCAAAAGCCATTCACGAAGCTAGCCAACGCAGACATAAATCTTTTGTTGCCTTAAACTGTGCGGCAATTCCAGAATCATTAATCGAAAGCGAATTGTTTGGTTATAAACATGGCGCGTTTACAGGCGCGCGACGTGAAGGGATGCGTGGCAAAATTCTACAATCACATGGTGGAACACTGTTTTTAGATGAAATTGGCGATATGCCTTTAACACTTCAAACTCGACTGTTACGGGTATTAGAAGAAAAAGAAGTATTACCACTAGGAAGTGAAGTACCTATTGCGATTGATCTTACTGTTGTCAGTGCAACACATCACAATTTGCCAAGACTGATTGCAGAAGGTGCTTTTCGTGAAGATTTATATTATCGGCTCAATGGCATTACGCTAACCTTACCCTCACTACGCGAACGTACTGATATTGATTCGCTAATCCATTGCGCGCTAGCGGCTGAAAATACAGAAAATGAGGCCATAGAGATAGAAGCTGAAGCTTTTGAGTTATTAGCAAGTTATAACTGGCCGGGTAATATCCGCCAATTGCGTAATGTTATTCGCACGGCGTTAGCACTACAAACAGGAAATCTGGTCACACGTCATGATTTACCACCAGAAATTACCTGTAGACCGCTTCTCTCTTTGCGTACATCGCTTATTGATGTTGCGGACATGTCCAACACAGTACCGCACTCCAGTATTACAACACCTGCCGTTTCACGTGTTCAACCGCCATCAACAACAGATATTCCTGATTTAGATTCAGCAGAAAAAAATGTTATCTTACAAACATTAGAGCATCATCGCTGGAATATCACGAATACTGCGGTGAGCTTAAAAATGAGTCGTAACACGCTTTATCGAAAAATGAAGAAGCACGCTATCGCGTTGTCAAGTTTATAACAAGTTGTTTAGGGGGATTTAAAAGAGGATGTATCTATTGATACATTTGTTAAGGAATAAAAACCCCTTTCTCCATTATAGAGAAAGGGACAAATATTATCGTCTACCCCGCAAGCGTTGAATAGCTTGCAGTTGTGCCATCGCCTCGCTTAACTCGGCTTGAGCACGAGAATAATCAATATCCGATTTTTTATCTGCCAACAGCTTTTCAGCACGTTGTTTTGCTTCTAAGGCGGCTGCTTCATCCAAATCTTTCGCACGTAACGCGGTATCCGCTAATACAGTGATCATATGTGGTTGAACTTCAAGCATACCACCCGACACATAAAAACCTTCCTCTGTGCCATCTTCTTTTTTGACCCGTACTTCACCTGCACGTAACGGACTCAATAAAGGAGCATGACGAGGGGTTACACCCACATCACCCATAACGGCGGGGGCGATCACCATTGTAGCCAGCCCTGAATATAAATCAGATTCAGCACTTACTATATTAATGTGAATGGTCATTGTCATTCTAAGCTCCTCAGTAACCAGAGGGCGGTTATCGACAGATTAACGGTCAATAACCGTACACTGCTTATAATTTCTTGGCTCTTTCAACAGCTTCTTCAATCGAACCTACCATGTAGAACGCTTGTTCTGGTAAGTGATCATATTCACCATTGACAATTGCCTTGAAACCACTGATGGTATCTTTCAGGGATACGTATTTACCAGGACTGCCTGTAAACACTTCAGCAACGAAGAAAGGTTGAGATAAGAAACGTTGAATCTTACGCGCACGAGCAACCGTCAATCTATCTTCTTCGGATAACTCGTCCATCCCCAAAATAGCGATGATGTCTTTTAACTCTTTATAACGTTGTAAAGTCCCTTGAACAGCGCGGGCTGTTTCATAGTGTTCTTGACCAACGACTAAAGGGTCCAATTGACGGCTAGTAGAATCCAATGGATCAACTGCAGGATAAATCCCTAACTCAGCAATCTGCCGTGATAACACAACTGTCGCATCTAAGTGAGCGAAGGTTGTTGCAGGTGATGGGTCGGTTAAATCGTCAGCAGGCACATATACTGCCTGAATAGAAGTAATAGAACCTGTTTTCGTAGAAGTAATACGCTCTTGTAATGCGCCCATTTCCTCTGCTAACGTCGGTTGATAACCCACTGCAGAAGGCATACGTCCTAATAATGCAGATACTTCTGTTCCTGCAAGGGTATAACGATAAATATTGTCAATAAATAACAACACATCGCGCCCTTCATCACGGAAATACTCGGCCATGGTCAAACCAGACAGGGCAACCCGCAAACGGTTTCCTGGGGGTTCATTCATCTGACCATAAACGAGAGAGACTTTGTCTAACACGCCGCCTTCACTCATTTCATGATAGAAGTCATTCCCTTCACGTGTCCGCTCGCCAACCCCAGCAAACACAGAATAACCACTGTGTTCGATAGCGATGTTACGAATCAATTCCATCATGTTGACGGTCTTGCCGACACCTGCACCACCGAACAGACCAACTTTCCCCCCTTTCGCAAAGGGGCAAACCAAGTCAATAACCTTGATACCTGTTTCTAACAACTCAGTGCTAGCAGATAAGTCTTCGTAACGTGGGGCTTTACGATGAATTCCCCAACGATGTTCTTCACCAATAGGACCTTTTTCATCAATAGGATTACCTAAGACATCCATGATGCGACCTAACGTTTTTTGTCCAACAGGTACACTAATAGGTGAACCCGTGTTTTTAACGGATAACTCACGACGCATCCCATCGGTTGTACCCATGGCGATAGTCCGTACAACGCCGTCGCCTAATTGTTGCTGGACTTCTAATGTTAAATTAGCTTCTTCCACCAACAAGGCATCATAGACTTTGGGAACAGCGTCGCTAGGAAACTCGACATCGATCACCGCGCCAATGATTTGCACTATTTTGCCTGAACTCATTTGTTTAAGTTCCTCTCATATCTTTAAATTGCGAGTATTCTATACGCAGTTTTCAGTAAGCATTGCTTACCGTGACTGGTTAAACCGCTGCAGCACCTGCCACAATTTCGGAAATTTCTTGCGTAATAGCGGCTTGACGGGCTTTGTTGTAAACCAGTTGGAGTTCATTAATCAAATTACCTGCGTTATCCGACGCGCTCTTCATTGCAACCATTCGCGCGGCTTGCTCACATGCGATGTTTTCCACCACACCTTGATAAACCAGTGATTCGATATAACGCATCAACAGTGCATCCACAACTTCGGGTGCGCTAGGCTCATACAGATAATCCCAGCTATGCCGTTCTAATTTATCACCTTCTCCCGCATGAATTGGCAACAACTGTTGCACTTGTGGAGATTGGGTCATTGTATTAACAAAACGGTTATAGACGATATATAGACGATCTATAGTGCCACTGTTATAAGCATCCAACATGACTTTAACTAAGCCAATTAAATCCTCAAGAGAGGGTGCATCCCCTAAATGTGTTGCTTGTGCAACGATGTTGCCACCAATCCGTTTAAAAAAACCACTGCCTTTATTGCCAATAGGACATATATCAACTGCAATACCATCAGCTTGCCATGTTTTTAAGGCTGACAATGTTGTCTTAAATAAATTAGTATTCAAACCACCACACAATCCCCGATCAGAGGACACAATCACCACGCCAACACGCTTGACAGGACGATCAACCATAAAAGAATGCTTATAGTCAGGGTGTGCCTGCGCTAAATGCCCAATAACAGAGCGAATTTTTTCTGTATAGGGGCGAGATTTACGCATTCTATCCTGCGCTTTACGCATCTTACTGGCGGCGACCATTTCCATCGCACGGGTAATTTTTTGCGTATTTTTAATACTCTTAATCTTATTGCGTATCTCTTTGCTACCTGCCATAACGAAGACTCTTGGTAAAAGGTAGATGATGAACAGGATAAGGGTGATAAATACTAATCACCCTCATCGCCGTTTTACCACGTATGATTAGCCTTGAAGTCTTGTAAGGCGGCTTTGAAACTCGCGGCAGTATTGTCGGTATAATCACCCGTTGCATTAATATCAGCCAATAACTTAGCTTGATTATTTTTCATATAGATGTGCAAGGATTTTTCAAAATCGACCACTTTCTTCACGGGTACATCGTCTAAGTAGCCTTCATTAGCGGCATACAAAGAGACAGCCATTTCCGCAACACTCAAGGGAGAGTATTGTTTTTGCTTCATTAATTCCGTAACACGTTGACCACGTTCAATCTGTTTGCGGGTACTGTCATCTAAATCAGAGGCAAACTGAGCGAATGCGGCTAACTCACGGTATTGTGCAAGGCTTAAACGGATACCACCGCCTAATTTCTTAATAATCTTGGTTTGGGCTGCACCACCAACACGGGACACAGATAAACCAGCATTAATAGCAGGACGAATACCAGAGTTAAATAAATCAGTCTCTAAGTAAATTTGTCCGTCAGTAATAGAAATTACGTTGGTAGGTACGAAAGCAGACACATCACCTGCTTGGGTTTCAATAATGGGTAAAGCAGTTAAAGAACCCGTTTTACCTTTTACTTCACCATTGGTGATTTTTTCAACATAGTCTGCATTTAAGCGAGACGCACGTTCGAGTAAACGAGAATGCAAATAGAATACATCACCAGGATAGGCTTCACGTCCAGGAGGACGACGCAATAACAAGGATACTTGACGATATGCCCAAGCCTGCTTGGTCAAGTCATCATAAACAATCAATGCGTCTTCACCACGATCACGGAAATACTCACCCATCGAACAACCCGCATAAGGTGCAATAAATTGTAATGCGGCGGTATCTGAAGCAGAGGCGGAAATAACAATGGTGTGTTCTAACGCGCCATGCTCTTCTAGTTTACGTACAACGTTGGCTACAGAGGACGCTTTTTGTCCAATTGCTACGTAGATACATTTAACACCCGTGCCTTTTTGATTGATGATAGCATCAACGGCAACAGCTGTTTTACCCGTTTGACGATCGCCAATGATTAACTCACGTTGCCCACGTCCAACAGGAACCATTGCGTCAATCGCCTTTAAACCTGTTTGTAAAGGTTGGCTAACAGATTGACGAGTAATAACGCCAGGCGCAATACGTTCGATAGGAGAACTTAACTGTGTATCGATAGGACCTTTACCATCTAATGGTTGTCCTAAAGAGTTGACGACGCGTCCTAACAATGCGGGTCCTACAGGAACTTCTAACACGCGACCAGTACATTTAACGGTGTCACCTTCGGACAAATGCTCATAAGGTCCTAACACCACTGCACCAACAGAATCACGCTCAAGGTTCAATGCCATCCCATAAGAACCGCTGGGAAGCTCTAACATTTCACCATACACAGCATCAGCAAGACCGTGAATACGCACGATCCCGTCAGTAATGCTGACGATAGTACCTTCACTACGACCTTCAGTTACGAGGTTGTAGCTTTGAATTTTTTGTTTAATCAGATCACTGATTTCAGAGGGATTAAGCTGCATCTTCTGCATGTGTTCTTTCTCGCTTTAACGACGCAATTCAGTGGCTAATTGTTGCAGACGACCCTTAACAGAGGCATCAATAACTTGATCACCCACACGCACTAACCAGCCCCCCATCAGCGATTCATCAATTCTTACGCTGATATTAACTGTCTTATCTAACTGTTTTTTTAGTACAGATGATAATTCTTGTTCTTGGGGTTCGGTAACGGGGAAAGCGGAGATTAACTCCACCGTTTCATAACCTTGCTGTTGGGCTTTGAGTAATTCATACTCTTGCGCAATGTAAGGCACAATAGACAAGCGATTATTATCGATCAAAACTTTAACCAAATTTTGAGCTTCATCACCAATCTTGTCTGCACATACATCCAACAACAAGCTAATTAAAACGGATTTTTCGACGCGTGGGTTGGCAATGACCACTGCAATTGCAGAATCCTTAACTATCATAGTCAACAAGCGCAAATTGTCAGACCATTGGGTAAAATCACCTGACGCTTTGGCAAGACCAAGCACTGCTTCCGCGTAAGGACGTGCTAGAGTTGCAAATTCTGCCATAACTCACTGCCTATAGCTGTTTAATCATTTGAGCAATGAATTCGCTATGGTTCGCCGCATTGATTTCACGTGCTAAGACTTTTTCTGCACATGCAATGGACAAGCTCACAACTTCTTCACGCAATTGTTCACGAGCACGACTTCTTTCTTGCTCAATTTCAGCCTGTGCGGCTTCAAGTTGACGCTGACCTTCTAAGCGCGCTTTTTCCTTAGACTCTTCGACAACTAAATCAGCTTGTTTGTTCGCGTGAGCCACAATGTCGGCCGCTTGTTGCTTCGCTTCACGAAGACGGTCTGCGGCACGTTGTGAGGCTAACTCTAGTTCGTGTTTACCACGTTCTGCGGAAGCTAATCCATCTGCTATTTGCGCATTTCTTTGCTCAAGCATCTGAATCATCGGTGTCCACAGATAACGCATCACGAACCAGACTAACACGCCAAACGTGATCATCTGTCCAAAGAGGGTCGCTGTAATACTCATACGCTAAGCTCCCAACTTTTTAAGTAATAGGGGAATTGGAGGTTTAAATTAACCACCAATCGCGGCACGTAAGGAAGCAGCGAACGGGTTTGCAAAAGTGAAGAACATGGCGATACCCAAACCAATCATGGGGAACGCTTCCATCAAACCACCACTAAATAACATTTGACCAATTAATTGCGCTCTCATTTCAGGTTGTCTGGCAATCCCTTCTAAGTATTTAGAACAAATAATTGCCCAACCAAATGCAGAAGCAAACACACCTGCTGCTAAAATAAAACCGACGACTAACACTGTGTTGGCATAAACAGAACCAATTTGAGCAATGATGTCAGGTGTCATGTGAAATATCTCCTTAAAATAGTGAATGTTAAAGAAAAATAGTTAAAAATTAAAAATTTTCCATTTGTAAGTATTAAAATACTCACCAATGGTTAAGACGACGGAACGTATTATTTAATGATCATCTAAAGATTGATGCGCAATACTCAAATAGACGATAGTCAATAACATGAAAATAAAAGCTTGTAGTGTAATAACTACAATATGGAAAATTGCCCATAAACCACCCGGTACCCATTGAATCCAATAAGGTAATAATGCAATAAGCACGAAAATTAATTCGCCCGCAAACATGTTACCAAAAAGACGTAAGCCCATACTGACAGGTTTGGCAATTTCTTCGATGCTGGTCATTAAAATATTAAACGGCATGAGAATGATTTTAACGACGGGATTACTGGAACTAAAAGGATGGAATAAGAACATTTTGGCAAAGCCAATAGGCCCTTTCACTTTGAAGTTGAAAAACATAATCAGAATGAAAACACTAAATGACATTGCGAATGTGGTTGATAAATCTGTTGTAGGCACAATTTTCATGTATGGAATACCTACGGAAGTAGCAATCAAAGGAACGAGATCAACAGGAATCAGGTCTAATGTGTTCATCATGAATATCCAGCAAAAAATGGTGAACGCAAGTGGACCAATAAGCGGATTATGACTGCTAAAAGATTCTCTTACTTGAGTTGCAACAAACTCAACAAGCACTTCTAGAAAAGATTGTAGTTTAGATGGCTTATCTAAACTAAGACTATCTCCAATTTTTTTACCAACCAAACCTAACAGAAGAGCCATTGCAATAGCCCAAAATAAACTGTCAATATTGATTGTCCAAAAACCATCACCAACACTCAAGTTGGTTAAGTGGTGGGTAATATATTCAACTGGACTACTGGGTGCGCCGTGATGACCTTCTGTACTCACACTTAATACTCCCTAAAAATTAAATTAAGAAATCGGTTTTGAACGAATAACATGTCCAACGGCATAACCTATTTGTGCAACTGCAAATGTCACGAGCATGGGAACAGGTGATAATTGTAACCATCCCATTCCTAAACCAAAAAAGATCAATGTTGCAACGAAACGTTGAATTGCGCCTGCATATAATGCGACAACTTCTTTTCCTGGTGCTACTTTTGCGAGTTCTAGCGCAGTTTGCAGACGACGGTGGGTTATCCACACGTTGAACAACACAATAAAACCACCGTAAAGGGCAGCTAAGGCTTCTGCTTGTCCGAAGCCAAAATAAAAAACAAGCGTTATTCCCGAAATAAGCAGGGTTTGTACACGCAAAACTTTTCGCGCACCCGTATCGCTTAACGGTGGGTGTATAGAGGACACTTGTTCATTCATTCAAATTATAATTCTGTCAGCAATATGGAGAGATTTTATGAACATATAAAATCATTGATTGCCCTAATTTTTTTATTGATTTAATTCTTAGGCATGTGTTAAGCAAGGCTGTATGATAATGGGACACAAGAGGGGGGTCAACTATGTTTTTCATACTTTTCTAAAAAAGGATTTTTTTATCACAAAATCCGAACAATATAGTTGTTCTTAGTACTCTCTTGTTACTTTCTAAATCAATTTTTTATTATTTTTGTGCAAAACAACAATCCACAGTAATTAAGTCAGGATTGTGTGTGGATTATAATGACCAATTACGTCCCAAATCAGCTCGTCATTATAAGTAGATTTGGTCTAATTGGGAATAGTTTAAATGCATTAAATGATTTTTGATGTTTTAGTTATTCCTTGATGCGGTTATTTTCGTTGCTCATTGTGAGTAATATCTTGACTAATAAGATAAAAAATGAAAATACTTTCTAAAATTGATATTTTTATTCAACAGTAACCGATTTTGCTAAATTACGTGGTTTATCGACATCTGTACCACGTATTAAAGCAACATGATAGGCAAGCAGTTGTAAAGGAATCGTGTACGCAATTGGGGAAATGTATTCGTTGATTTCGCCTAATTCAATAACGTTTACAAAACTAGAAGCTTGCATAATGGCTCGATGGTTGGCGAAAATGAACAATTGTCCACCGCGCGCATGAACTTCCTCTAAATTAGATTTAAGCTTTTCTTGCAGACTATCATTAGGCGCAACCGCAACAACAGGCATGTCTGCATCAACCAATGCCAGTGGTCCGTGCTTAAGCTCACCTGCAGGATAGGCTTCTGCATGAATATAGGAAATTTCCTTTAGCTTTAATGCCCCTTCCATTGCAATAGGATAATGTACCCCTCTACCCAAAAATAGTGTGTGATGTTTATCAGCAAACTTTTCTGCCAATCGTTTAATCGTATCATTTAGCAATAACAATTTATTAAGCTGTTCAGGTAATGTACGCATGGAACGCACAATGACTTTTTCTAATTCTGAAATTGTCCCGTTTCGTCTGCCCAAGACAACCGTCAACATCAGCAAACATAATAATTGTGTGGTAAATGCTTTGGTAGAAGCAACGCCAATTTCTGGACCTGCACGTGTCATCAGTACCATATCAGCAGCTCGGGCTAAGGCACTTTCTGGAACATTACAAATGGCTAAACTAGGTCCAAAGCCCAACCGTTTAGCTTCATGTAATGCCGCCAATGTATCCGCCGTTTCACCTGACTGAGAAATACAGACAACCAAGGCATTAGGATTGGGAAGGGGTTGGCGATAGCGGAACTCGCTCGCAATTTCCACGCTACAGGGAAGTTTTGCAAGTGATTCTATCCAGTAACGTGCAACTAACCCCGCATGATAACTAGTGCCACAAGCGATAATTTGCACTGCATAAATTTCATCTAATAACTGGTGAGCATTCGCGCCAAAAGCGGCTTCTAGCACTTGGTCATTGTGGATACGTCCTTCCAAGGTTTCTGCCAACGCACGCGGTTGTTCAAATATTTCTTTGAGCATGTAATGACGAAATTCACCCCGTTCAACAGCGTCCGCTTGTAACTGGCTAATATGAATGGGGCGTTCACAAGATTTACCCGTTATTGTTGTAATACTGAGTTGGTCACGTTGTAAATCAACAATATCACCATCCTCTAAATAAATAATTCTTTGTGTCACTGGGATTAAAGCAGCAACATCTGAAGCAACAAAATATTCACCAATCCCGACACCAACGACTAGAGGACATCCTTGGCGGGACGCAAATACATGACCAGAAGCCAAAGGGCTAATCACGGCCAGTGCATAGCTTCCTTCTAAACGTTTTAAGGTCGCACGAAAAGCATTGAGTACGTCTTTACCTTGCTCGGTATAATAATGGATAAGATGTGCGACAACTTCTGTATCCGTTTCAGAAGTAAATATATAACCTTTTTCTTGTAAAAAAGCGCGTAATATTTGATGATTTTCAATGATGCCGTTGTGTACTACAGCAATCATGTCTTTGGAAATGTGCGGATGTGCGTTTTGCTCTGTTGGTTTTCCGTGTGTTGCCCAACGAGTGTGCGCAATACCTGTTGGTGAATATAAGGATTTTTGCTGCAATGCAGATTCTAAAATATCGACTTTTCCAACGACACGCTGACGTGCAAGCCCTTGTGTTTGATAGTCAATAATAGCGACACCAGCGGAGTCATACCCACGATATTCTAATCGTTTTAATCCTTCTAACAAAATGGGAACAACGTCACGCTCTGCAACCGCACCAATAATACCGCACATAGCAAGTAAATCCTTTAGAGTTAAGAATGCTTGAGCCGTCGAAATTAACAGCTTTTTTTGCACTACACTAGAGCCTGTCATCAAATAAGAAGGGTTAAAGGTTCAAGCTAAAAGAATCAAGGTAGAAGCCAAATAAACCCCACTTAAGAAATTCCTAGCGCGTTTATCATATCGTGTAGCTATTGCACGATATTGCTTTAATTTACCAAAGAAATGCTCGATTAAATAACGTGCCTTATAAAGAGCTTTATCATAATCAGGTGGATTTAAACGATTTTTCCTGAACGGAATCACAGGTTCTATGCTTTTCTGTTTTAAAACATCTCTAACCCGTTCATCAGCATCATAAGCCTTATCAGCCAATAAAGCGTTTGCCTTTATCTGAGGAATAAGAGCATCAGCCCCTTCAAGGTCGCTTGCCTGTCCCGCAGTCAAAAAAAAAGGGTCGGATTGCCCAGTGCGTCAACAACGGAGTTAATCTTGGTACTTAAACCCCCTGCGCTACGTCCAATGGCTTCATCTGCGCCACCACCACTACTATGTTGATGCGCTCTAACTATTGTGCTGTCTATCATGGCATATTCATTATCGGCATCGGCACTTAGTATCTTGAAAACACGTTCCCAGACACCTTTCTTAGACCAACGACTGAAGCGGGTATGGACGACACGGAAATCACCAAAGCGTTCGGGGAGGTCGCGCCAAGGAATGCCACTGCGATAACGGAATAGAACAGCATCAATAAACAAGCGGTTATCTTTAGCCGTCATCCCGACATGTCCTTTACGCCCAGGGAGTAGCGGTTCTAGTTTTGACCATTGTTCATCGGTTAAGGCATAGCGACGACTCATTGTTTTATCCTTGGCGATATCTGGGTATATACCTATAATATAACATTTTTTACTATTTGATGACACGCCCTAGCTATTCAAACAAGTTTTACAAAATGGTTCTTGTATCTACTATCGATTTTTCTGTAATGTGTCATTCTCCTTTTTAATCGGCTTACAAAAAACATAATGACCAGCGCAACAGAATGGAATAATCGTTATCTCTCAATCATAAACAGTCCATCACCTTGTGAGATTCTTTCTAGTCATGCGTATTTATTGCCAACAACGGGTAAATCGCTTGATATTGCATCTGGGTTGGGTGCAAATGCCTTATTTTTGGCACAGCATGGTTTGGACAGTCATGCGTGGGATTATTCGGATGTTGCATTGGCGAAACTACAACTCATTGCCCAGCAACAACAATTGACTGTACACACAGCCCTACGCGATGTCGTTAGTCATCCACCAGAAACTGAAACATTTGATGTTATCCTTGTTGCACACTTTTTGGAGAGGGCTATTACGGAAGATTTGATACACGCTTTAAAACCCAATGGGCTATTATTTTATCAAACATTCACCCGTTGTTGTGTAACAGATACAGGCCCTAAAAATCCTACCTATCGTTTAGCCGAAAACGAATTATTGCAATTATTTAATTCATTACAAATCATTTTTTATCGAGAGGAAGGACAATTAGGTGATGTACATCAAGGATTTCGAGATAAAGCGCAACTAATTGCGCGTCGTGTAAAATAATTTATACATTGGACTGACTTTTTTTACGAAATTCAGTGGGGATTTCTACGACTTTGCGTTGGAGATAGTCAAAAAAAACAATGCCCGTTTTAGCCCGCGCAATTTCCTTTCCTGTCTGTTGATTAGTCAGTTTAAAAATGAAATCACAACCATATTTGTTAAAATCCTGTGGTGTGACTTGAACTAACATGGTTTCACCATGAAATGCTTCTGCTTTATAAATAATGGCCGTATCCGTCATAATCATGCCTAATCCTTCAATATCTAATTCTGAGCAATAACCCAACTGCTTTAAATAGCGAAAACGAGCTTCATGAATGAGTGATAAAATAGCATCATTACCAACATGTCCACCATAATTGATATGTCCAATTAAAACAGGTATTTCAGTTGTAAATGTAAATTGTTCGGGTAACTCTAAGATAAGTCTAGCCATGATTACGTAAAGCTCCTTGAGAAAAAACAATTATTATAAGTAAATAAGTTGGAAGAAAGATGAATAGTAAATATACTACTAAACAATTTATTATTTGTATTTAATCATAAAGATAGCCTTCAGCCCTTATTTAGGGTTGAAATACAAATTATTACTTACTGGTATTGATTAAAACTATGCGTCGCCCCTACTGGATTCCTAAAAATGCTAGTCCTTATGACTTTCCTAATGTCGACAATGCTCTTGATACACCAGATGGTTTACTTGCTATTGGAGGAGATTTAAGCCCTAGTCGGTTAATGGTTGCTTACCATCGGGGGATTTTTCCTTGGTATAGTGATGAGCAACCTATTTTATGGTGGTCGCCCAGCCAACGTATGGTATTGTTTCCTAATGAGTTAAAAACAGCAAGGAGTTTACGTAAAACACTACGTAAGCAGTTATTTACCGTTACAATAGACCAAGCCTTTCATGAGGTGATGCAAGCTTGTGCTGAACCACGTTCCCATCAGCAAGGAACATGGATAACAACAGATATGATAGAGGCTTATTGTCAATTACATGAATATGACTTCGCACATTCGATAGAAGCGTGGTATGGCAATCAGTTGGTGGGCGGATTGTATGGCGTAACGGTTGGAAAATTATTTTTTGGTGAATCAATGTTTAGTCGTATGACAGACGCATCAAAAGTTGCATTTACACAGTTGGTTTGGCAATTACAACGTTGGGGATATGAATTAATTGATTGTCAAGTTTATACTAATCATTTAGATAGTCTTGGCGCACGAGAAATTCCACGTAAGCAATTTTGTATGTTATTAGACCGATTAAGTGAAATGCCTGCTTATATAGGAAATTGGGAATTTGATGATGACTTGGTCACCACTATGTTAGCGACTAAATCATAGGTAGATGTAATGAATTTTCGAACACAGTTTAATTTATATGCAACGCCCCCACATACATGTAGTTATCTGCCCAATCGTCAAGCAACAACCGTTTTCATAGACCCCCATTTTCCGAAAGACAAAGCCTTATATAACACACTGTCACAACACGGATTTCGGCGCAGCGGTAATCATTTATATCGTCCACATTGTCATAGTTGTGATGCCTGTGTGCCTGTACGTATTCCTGTTTGGCTATTCAAACCCAATCGGACGCAAAAACGTATATGGCAAAAAAACCAAGATATCACTGTTAAAACAACAGCCAGCGTTTTTTGTGAAGCACATTTTCAACTTTACTGTCGTTATTTAGCAGCACGCCATGCAGGTGGCGGGATGGATAATCCAACCCGTGATAGTTATATACAATTTTTAACCAGTGGCTGGGCGGATACTATTTTCTACGAGTTTTATTTGCAAACAACATTGATTGGTGTTGCTGTTGTTGACCGTTTTGAACAAGGACTTTCTGCTGTTTATACGTTTTTTGACCCCACGCCCGAATATACAAAACGGAGCTTAGGTGTTTATGCTGTTTTATGGGAAATTGAGGAATGTAAACGACAATGTTGTGATGCATTGTATTTGGGATATTGGATTAAAGATTGCCAAAAAATGAGCTATAAAATAAATTATCACCCATTGGAACACTATCGACATGGTATATGGCAGTTGAAGCCTTAAAAGTAAAAGCCTTCAACCCAACTTGAAGGCTTTTAACACAATATAAATCAATGTGTTTCTGTAGAAGTAGGTTGTTCGGCTGAAGCGGGAGTTTCTGCCACAGTGTTTGGCTGTACTGGCTGAGAAACGGTTATTTTATCCCGATTTTTCTCAAACAACTTATCCCCAATGCCCGGCACTTTCTTCAATTCATCAATGGTTTTAAATGAACCATTGTCCGTACGGTACTTAAAAATCGCCTCTGCTTTCTTAGGTCCAACACCTATCAGTTCTGCATCTAGCGTTGCAATATCAGCCGTATTCAAGTCAACTTTCTGTTGTATAACAGGTTGTACAGATTCCGCCGCAAAAATATTACCACTCAATAAAAACAATGCACTTAACAAACCTACCCGTATTTTTTTTAGCATTATTTAATACTCCATATTATTATAACCGCTTGGTATTTAGTCATATTCCTTAAAAGTAAGGAAAAACAGAGTATAACAAATATTGCATGTATTACAAGTAACTGAAAAGCTTTTTTGAGTTTCTTAGCATAAAAAAAGGTTGACTCATAAATTATATGAATCAACCTTGAGATTAATTAATTTTACTTATGGTTTAGACACCCATTGCGCCAAAACACAAACTTAACAAAAGTTGAGGGACAATTCCTAAACCCAATATTAATAAACCATTTGCACTAAGTGCAACCTGCATATCCATTTGCGGATTGATGGCAGTAGTATCTTCAGGCTTATCAAAATACATCATTTTGATGACGCGCAAATAGTAGAACGCACCGATAACAGAGAAAATCACAGCAAAAATGGCTAACCAAAGATAACCTGCTTGAATAACCTCTGTTAATACAACCCACTTCGCCCAGAATCCCAGCAATGGAGGAATACCCGCCATAGACAACATCAGAATCAGCATAATGAAAGCAAACCAACTATTACGCTCGTTAAGACCTTTGAAATCTTCTAAACGCTCAGCTTCAAACCCCGCACGACTGAGCAATAAAATGACCCCAAAACTCCCCAGTGACATGAGGGTATAAACAAGTGTATAAAACATTGCTGCACCATAACCTTTTGATGTACCAGCAATAACACCTAACATTAAAAAGCCTACATGCGAAATTGTAGAGTATGCCAACATCCGTTTAATATTGGTCTGAGCAATCGCTACAATATTACCCAACCCCATAGACAAGAAGGATAATAAAACTAACATACCTTGCCAATGGCTTTGTAAATCACCCAAGCCTTCAACCAATAAACGCATCATAATTGCAAATGCTGCGATTTTAGGTGCGGAACTAATGAATAAAGTCACTGCAGTAGGCGCACCTTGATAAACATCAGGTACCCACATGTGAAAAGGAACTGCACCTAATTTAAAGGCTAACCCAATAACAATAAACACCAATCCATAAACTAACATGGTTTTACTTACTGTATTGGCATTAATACCTTGTGCGATGACACTGAGGTCTAACGAATTGGTCACACCATACAAAATTGACATTCCGTATAACAACATTCCTGATGCAATAGCACCCAGCACGAAATATTTCATTGCTGCTTCAGTTGCTTGATGTGACTCACGTTGCATGGCAACCATGCCATATAGGGAAAGTGATAACAATTCCAAGCCTAAATACACCAGTAAGAGGCTATGTGCAGAAACCATTATTAACATACCCAACGTGGCAAATAACCCTAAAACAAAAAATTCACCTTTTAATAACCCACGGTCACGTAAATAGTCACGTGAGTAAATAAACACAAAAAAGACAATGGATAAGATGAATAGTTTGAGAATAGCCGCCATAGGATCACTGATGTACATACCACTCATGACCACCATCCGACTTTCAGGATAGGTCGCAACCACCATTAAAGCACTACCAATCAATGCGCCTTGCGTCAATTGATAGGTTAGATTCCGCAACTGTTCAGGCAAGTAAACATCTACCAACAGCACCACACATGCCAGTGTCAACAACAAAATTTCTGGCATCAAGTATCCTAGCTCTGCGGCTACAAACTCAAAAGTCATGTTCATTTTCCTTGAAATAAACAACGGATACGGGTGTTCCCCAAAAGAGAACACCACTAACCGCTTACATCAATTTGGATTGCGAAATATGTTCTAACAAGTGTTGTACTGAAACTTGCATTACTTCTAATAATGGTGCGGGATAAATACCAAAGAATAAAACCATTGCAGCAAGGATTGCTAAAATAGTTATTTCTCTTGCATTTATATCATGCAATGTAGCGACACCTGTTGGAGCAAGTTGTTCAGATTCAGCACGCCGTCTGCGACGATTAGAGAAACGATCTAAATGGTCAAGATTGTAATTATGAACCTTACCAAAAATCACCCGTTTAACCATCCATAAGGTATAAGCTGCCCCCAAAATCAGGGTTGTAGCTGCCAGAAAAGCAATCCAGAAATTTGCTTTAAATGCACTCAAAATAACCAAAAATTCACCCACAAAACCAGATGTTCCCGGTAATCCTGAATTACTCATGGCAAAAAAGACAGAGAACATGGCAAATAATGGCATGGTATTGGCGACACCACCATAATCATGAATCATACGGCTGTGCAAACGGTCATATAACACACCGACACATAAGAACATTGCACCAGAAATGAATCCATGAGAAATCATTTGCACCATCGCACCCTGCATACCCATTGCAGCACCAGCCGTTGCCATTTCATGGGGAATAGCTGTGTTTCCTAAGATGCGAAAAACCATAAAGAAACCCAAAGTGACAAACCCCATGTGTGAAATGGAGGAATAAGCAATCAGTTTCTTCATATCTTTTTGCACAAGCGCGACAAAACCAATATAGACAACAGCCACTAAAGATAAAAATATCATGAACCAATCTAAATCTTTACTGGCATCAGGTACAATTGGCAGCGTGAAACGTAAGAAACCATAAGCACCTAATTTCAACATGATAGCCGCTAGAATGACAGAACCACCCGTTGGTGCTTCTACGTGTGCATCAGGTAACCATGTATGCACAGGCCACATAGGTACTTTAACCGCGAACGCCATAAAAAAGGCAAAGAAAATAAAAACTTGAGCTTGAAATCCAATTTTTAACTGATGATAGTCTAAAATGTAAAAACTGTCTGATTGCGTATAAAGATACAACAAGGCAATTAACATAAAGACTGAACCCAAAAAGGTATAAAGAAAGAATTTAATCGTTGCATAAATCCGATTGACTCCCCCCCAAACCCCAATGATGATAAACATTGGAACAAGCATTGCCTCAAACATAACATAGAAAAGAATGGCATCTAAAGAAGCAAACACGCCAATCATGATACCTTCCATAATAAGAAAGGATGCCATGTATTGTGCAGACTTGTATTGAATCACTTCCCAACCCGCTAAAACAACCAAAATTGTTGTAAAAGAGGTTAAGATAATCAATGGCATGGATATACCATCTACGCCTAAATGATAGTAGATATTAAAAGCGGGAATCCAAGCCAATTTTTCGCTAAATTGCATGGCGGGCGTTGTGCTATCAAAACCAAAAAATAGTGGCAAAGACAACACAAACGTAACAATAGAAATTGCCAGTGCTACGGGTTTTGCTGTGGAGCCACCATTGTCCTGACGACCCACTGCCAACACCCAAAGACCGCCCAAAATAGGCAGCCAAATTAATAAACTGAGTAAAGGTAAGTCAGCAAACATCCTGTTTTCCTTAAATTAAGCAGTACCGTAAAGGACAAACACACTGAGTAACACAGCAAGTCCGATTATCATGGCAAACGCATAGTGATAGAGATAACCTGTTTGTACATGTCGCATTGTACCTGACAACCATCCCACCATTTTTGCCGACCCGTTGACAATATAGCCGTCAATCGTTTTGACATCACCAAACCGCCACAACCAAAACCCAATGCGCAAAGACCCACCTGCAAAGAACCATGCATTAAATTGGTCAAACCCATATTTATTTAGCAACACCTTTTGAATTTTCTGCACAACTGATAGCTCAGTGATACGGGTTACTAATTGTGGTTGAATGAGATACAAATAAGCTGCAGTAAATAGCCCACCCATTGCTAACCAAAAGGGAGGCATTCCCATACCATGTTTAATAAACGCTAACACACCATGATATTCTTCTGCTTCAAAAACACGATGTGCTTCTTCCACAAAAATAGAACCTTCAAAGAATTTGCTATACAACATGGGTTCTACAAACAGTGCCCCAATGATAACTGATGGAATAGCAAGCAATACAAGCGGGACAGTGATAACAGCGGGCGTTTCATGTAAGTGTTTGCGTGTGTGTTCATCTATACGTTCCTTCCCATGAAAAACTAAGAAAAACATACGAAAACTATATAATGCTGTGATAAATACACCAATCAAAACAGAAAAATAAGCAAATCCAGCACCTGTGCGTCCTATTTCACTCGCATGATGAGCCGCTTCTATAATGGCATCCTTGGAGAAAAACCCAGCAAAACCTGGAAAACCAATTAATGCTAAAGAACCAATCAAGGAAGTAATATAGGTAATGGGCATGTACTTGTACAAACCACCCATCTTACGAATATCCTGTTCATGATGCATAGCAACGATAACAGAACCTGCCGCTAAGAAAAGCAGTGCCTTAAAAAAGGCATGAGTCATCAAATGGAAGATACCCGCCGCATAGGCAGATGCACCCAACGCTACGGTCATGTAGCCCAACTGTGATAAGGTTGAATACGCCACAACTCGTTTAATATCGTTTTGCACTAACCCTAAGAAACCCATGAACAACGCTGTAATTGAACCTATTATTAGAACAAAACTTAATGCGGTTTCGCTCAGTTCAAATAAGGGCGACATTCTAGCAACCATAAAAATACCAGCAGTCACCATGGTTGCAGCATGAATTAAGGCTGAAATGGGCGTAGGACCTTCCATAGAATCAGGTAACCAAACATGTAAAGGCACTTGTGCGGACTTACCCATTGCACCAATAAATAACAGAATACAAATAACTGTTATTAAAGACCAATCCCATCCTGGAATAATTTGAATCATTGTATCTTTAAAAGTTTCGGTTTGCGCAAAAACATCCGCATAATTCAAACTGTTAAAGTACATCAATACCGCAGCAATGCCCAACAAGAAACCAAAGTCACCCACACGATTGACCAAAAACGCCTTTAAATTGGCATAAATCGCTGTTTCACGTTGAAACCAAAAACCAATCAACAAATAAGAAACTAAACCAACGGCTTCCCAACCAAAAAAGAGTTGTAAGAAGTTGTTAGACATAACCAGCATCAGCATGGAAAACGTGAACAATGAAATGTAACTAAAGAACCGTTGATAACCCGGATCATCAGCCATATAACCGATGGTGTAGATATGAACCATTAATGATACGAAAGTGACTACCACCATCATTGTAGTGGTTAGCGTGTCTATTAAGAATCCAACCTCGAAACGAACACTTCCCGACATCAACCAAGTATATAAGGTTTCATTGAAAGGCTCATTTCCATCAATCGCAATATGTTTAAAAACAAATAACGAGAGAATACAGGCAGTAGCTACACCAAGAATGGTCACCGTATGCGCAGCACGACGACTGACAGTAAACAGTCCCGCAATAATTGCACCCACTAACGGTGCCAGCACAATAGTCAGATAAATTGTTTGCATATCAACCCTTCATGCTGTCTAAGTCTTCAACATTAATCGTATTCTTATTACGGAATAAGACGACTAGAATGGCTAATCCAATAGCAGATTCAGCGGCAGCCACTGTGAGAATGAAGAACACAAAAATTTGTCCTGCAATATCTGCATTAAAATAGGAAAAAGCGATGAAATTCATATTGACAGAGAGTAACATCAATTCAATGCACATTAACAGAATAATGATATTCTTCCGATTAAGAAAAATACCCGCTACACTCAGACAAAACAAAACCGCTCCTAAAATTAGGAAGTCAGAAAGAACAAGCATGGGGATTAGTCCTTCTTTTCGGCTGGCATCTTAACAAGGCGAATACGATCCTCGCGACGAACATTAATCTGCTTTTCAGGGGTCAGATACTTCGTGCGACGAGAAGAACGCATAGTCAAGGTAATTGCTGCAATAATGGCAACTAACAAAATTACTGAGGCAATTTCAAATGGGTAAACATAGGTAGTATAAAGCACGTGTGCTATTGCTTCAGTATTAGATTTGCCGTCAATCATCATGCCAATAGGTTCAACAGAATGACCTTTAGCATTCCATAAAACCAATGTCATTTGAACAAGAATGAGAGCACTGACAAAGATACCAATAGGCAAGTAGCGTGTGAATCCTTCTCGTAATACGGTGATATTAATGTCCAACATCATCACCACAAACAAGAACAACACCATCACTGCGCCAACATACACTAATACCAATGCGATAGCCAAAAACTCTGCATTGAGTAATAACCAAATAGCAGCTGACGAGAAGAACGCTAATACCAAAAACATAGCGGCATGAACAGGATTTCGGACACTAATTACACGGCTAGCGGCAAAAACCAAGATTAGGGCGAAAAGATAGAAAAGAAGTTTTTCGGATATCATATAGTACTCTATGCTGTTTTTGTTTGAACCAAATGACTCATTACCAAAGTCTGAAACCCGTTACGCGCTGGCGTTTTACAAGGCGATCATCCTCATAGTAACGTTCGGCAACTAACTTACCGTCTTTGTCGTATTCTTCTGTAATACCATTAAGCTTGCCGTTTTCGAAATGATGTTTCATCCATAACTCACCACTTCGATAATAAATCAGGGCTGAGACAGGCTCACCATCCACAAATTCCCAATCACCTTGTAATTTGCCATTGTTATGATAGCCTTTTGCATAGCCATCCCGTTTGTCATTACGATAAGAACGGGTGGCTTTTAACTGCCCATTTTGGTAATACTCGGTTTCTTGACCATTCAACTTATTATTGAGCAATGTTCTTTCGCGTAATTTCTCGCCCGTTTGGTAATATTGAATTTGCGTTTCTTGCCGATTACCACCAACGATTTTTATTTCACGCTCCAGCTTACCATCTTTGAGAAATTCTTTAGAAGATACCAAGTTACCTTCTTTAAAGTTGAACTCTCCTTTTTTTTCCCCTGTCTCGTAAAACTCACGGACTTGTCCGTGAAACTTCTCATTCAGATAAGAATATTCAAAATGAACAACACCATTTTCATAATATTCTTTTTCTGGATATCCAACCGCCGGCAGGGTAGGTTCTGAATAAGCTACCGGAGCTATCCCCAATAACAAAGGGAAGAGTAGAACTTTCATGAACCGCATAGGTATTTCTCCTTGTTTAGCTAAGGAGAAGCAAAGCATCAACGATAACGTGAATCCTTAGCGCGATCAGCGGCTAACTGCTTCTCCATTCTATCGCCAACAGCCAGTAACTTTTCTTTAGTCATTAATAAATCGCCGCGCTGCTCACCGTGATATTCAAAAATACGGGTTTCAACAATGGAATCAACAGGACAGGATTCTTCACAAAAACCACAGAAAATACATTTTGTTAAATCAATGTCATAGCGTGTTGTACGTCGCGTACCGTCTTCACGTACTGAGGAGTCAATTGTAATGGCAACCGCAGGACAGACAGCTTCACATAGTTTACAGGCGATACAACGTTCTTCACCATTAGGATAACGCCGTAGTGCATGCAATCCACGAAAACGATGGGACAAGGGGGTTTTTTCTTCGGGATACTGTATGGTAATTTTTCTATCAAACAAATATCGCCCTGTTAGGCGCATTCCTTTAACCAGTTCCCACAGAAAAAGACTTCTTAAATAATTTAATGCTCTGTTCATGATGATAAACCTTATGCAAACCAAGGTGGTAATTTCGCTAACACAGCAAATCCAACAACAACAATCCAAACGATAGTGATAGGAATAAAGACTTTCCAACCTAAACGCATGATTTGGTCATAACGATAACGTGGGAATGTTGCACGAAACCACAAAAATAAGAATAAGAACAGAGAAACTTTAAGTGCAAACCAGATGAATCCATGTTGTGCAAGCAGACTACCTTCAAAAGCGGAAATTCCTTGGAAAGGAGATAACCAGCCGCCTAAAAACATCAGTGCTGCCAGTGCAGAAACAAGAATCATATTGGCATATTCAGCTAAAAAGAACACGGCGAACAACATGCCTGAATACTCTACGTGAAATCCTGCCACAATTTCGGATTCCCCTTCAGCTACGTCAAAGGGAGCGCGGTTTGTTTCTGCTACGGCCGAAATAAAATAAATGACGAATAAAGGTAATAGCGGTAACCAGTACCAATGCAATAGACCACCAGATTGTTTCAAAACAATTTGACTTAAATTCAAGCTACTGGCCGCCATCAGAACACCCACTAAAGCAAAACCCATCGCAATTTCGTAAGCAACTATTTGTGCTGCGGAACGCATTGCACCCAAGAAGGCATATTTGGAGTTAGAGGCCCAACCAGCGATTATGACACCATAAACACCCAATGAAGTCATTGCCAAAATGTAGAGCAATCCCGCATTGATATTGGTTAATACTAATCCTTCAGAAAAAGGGATTACAGCCCATGCGGCAAGCGCAGGTGCGATTGAGAGAACAGGCGCAGATAAAAAGAGAAAACGATTAGCATTTGATGGAATAATGATTTCCTTAAACATCAACTTAATCGCATCTGCTAAAGGCTGTCCGAATCCTTTTAAACCTAAAAGATTAACACGGTTAGGTCCCAAACGAATTTGAATATAACCAATGATTTTACGTTCAGCGAGTGTTAAATAAGCCACGCACGCCATCAGAGGCAAAACAATAGCAACAATCTTAATTATGTAATAGAGTGTTTCAAGCATGGGGAAGTCCATATTTACTGAAAACTATAGGGTTATTCGTTTGATATTTGAAGTATAGGGATAACTACTTTACCCTCGCATTTATCCCTATCATCACTTCATTACCTATGCAACACTGAGTTTTAAACCACCATGCCACGTACCTAACACAGCAGTAGTTGCTTGCCCTGCATAAATCAGGGCGCAATCGTCAGGAACACGCTCATCAATTACCAATGTTAATTGGATAGTCACTTCATCTTGTTTAACTTTTACCTGTGATGCTTTGCTCAGTCCCTGTTTATTTGCAGTGACCGCATTAAGATGAATACCATTGGTCGTCTTGCCATCAATTGTTTCTTGTAGGGCTTTAGCGCGTCTTACTAGTGCATCTACTGCATAAATAGGTAACTCAGTAATTCGTTGCAATCCGTTAATGACAGTTGTTGTCGGTAGTTGAGCAGGCAACATGTTATTGACGATTGTAACTACACTTTTATCCCCAATCAATTGGCTAACTTCATCACGTACTTCATCGGATGACACGTAATCAAATCCAGCTAAATTGAATAGGTTGCCTAAAACACGCAATATTTTCCATGCAGGGCGAATATCACCACAAGGTTTTATAGCACCAGTGAAACTCTGCCATTTACCTTCTGTGTTTACGAAAGTTCCTGATGTTTCCGCATAAAGACTCATTGGCAACACAACATGCGCATAACTTTCTATCGCGGGCGTACAGTATGCTGTTACTGACACAACAAAATCAGCCTGTTTTAGTGTTTGTAGTGCAGTCGTTCCCCAAATACTATCTAATTCGGGTTCTACACCTAACAACACATAACCCTTTACGCCACTGGTCAGCATGGCTTGTGCGTCTAATCCTGATGTTTTTAAAACTTCACCAGCAACACTACGATGTGGCAATGCACCTGCTAACCAAGCCCCCACCGTATTAGCAGATTCAGCTAAATAGCCTAACTTACTGCTACTCATTTGAGCAATTGCGTTGGCTAATGCACAGACAGTGGCATATAGAGGATGCGCTGTTGCTAAACTACCCAGTAAAATCGTGCTTTGTTCACCCGCCAAAAGTATGTCAGCAATCTGTTGTTGACTCGTATCAGGAGTGACAGAGGTTAACAAACTATCAACACCATCAGGAATCGTAACAGGTTGTTTTAACAATAAGGCTTTTGCAATTCCTGCAAGTGTTGCTACTAATTGTGCTGGTGGTGTAATTAACTCAGCCGCAACAGGATAGTTAAAATTATAACGTATTGGATTAACAAACATTATCTTACCACCACGCAAACTGGCTTTACGCAGACGGTGATTCAATAAAGGTTGTTCTTTACGAATGTGTGAACCAATGACTAAAACAGCTTGGGCAGTTTCCAGTTCGCTAATGGTTTGACCTAATGCAGGATATAGTGGTGCAGTATCTTGCTGACTAAAATCAGATTGGCGTAAACGGTGATCAATATTATGACTACCAATACCACGCAAGAGTTTTTGTAACAAATAAAGCTCTTCTAGCGTTGCAGTGGGACTGGCTAATGCACCAATCGCTTTGCTCTGATGAGTTTTAATAACTTTTTTCAATCCATCAACGGCAACACTTAAAGCAGTTTCCCAATCCGTTTCATGCCATTGCCCATCTTTTTTAATCATGGGCGTGGTTAAACGGTCATCCGCTTTCAACCCAGTATAACCATAACGGTCACGGTCGGATAACCACATCTCATTAATGGCTTCATTTTCTTTAGGCACAACACGCATGACTTCATCACGACGCACATGCAAATGTACATGTGAGCCAATTCCATCATGGGGTGCAATACCGTTGTACTGTTGCATTTCCCAAGCGCGAGCAGAAAAACGAAACACTTTATTGGTTAATGCACCAACGGGACAGAGATCAACAATGTTACCAGACAATTCGGAATCGACGGTTTTTGCAATGTAAGTACCAATCTTGGTGTGTTCACCACGCCCTGTTGCACCCAGCTCCATCATGCCTGCTATTTCATCACTAAAGCGCACACAGCGCGTGCAATGAATACAACGCGTCATTTCTGTCGCAACCAGCGGGCCTAAATTTTTATCCGCAACAACTCGTTTGCCTTCTTGATAATGAGATACATCCCCACCGTAGCCGACAGCAATATCTTGTAATTCGCATTCTCCGCCTTGGTCACAAATGGGACAATCAAGCGGGTGGTTAATGAGTAGAAACTCCATCACCGCTTTTTGTGCTAACAACGCTCTTGTTGAACGGGTATAGACTTTCATACCGTCCATAATAGGTGTCGCACAGGCAGGCATGGGCTTCGGGGCTTTTTCCACTTCAACGAGGCACATACGGCAGTTAGCAGCTACCGACAGCTTTTTGTGATAGCAAAAACGTGGAATATCAATCCCATTTGCATCTGTGACCTTAATCAACATCGTGCCGGGTTCTGCTTCGTAAGTCTTGCCGTCTATTTCAATGGTTGCCATTCTTCAATCACCAAATAGTAGGGTAATACATATGCTAACAACATTATCATTCTTCATAAATAATGGGTTAAGCTGCCTCAGCACGCTTTGTATCCAATAAAGAATGACCATGCTCAATGTAATGCTTAAATTCTTCAGGAAATTCGCGGACAAAACTTAAAACAGGCATGGATGCCGCATCACCTAACGCACAAATTGTCTTGCCCATAATCTTATTAGCGATGTTGCTCAGTAGTTCTAAATCTTCGTTTTTACCTTGCCCCATGCGAATACGATGGACAACACGATGCAACCAGCCCGTCCCTTCCCGACAAGGGGTACATTGACCGCAAGATTCTTCATAATAGAAATAAGAAATACGATCTAGGACACGAACCATATCGGTTGTTTCATCCATCACGATGACCGCTCCTGAACCTAGCATGGAACCTGCCTTAGCAATGGAGTCGTAATCCATCGTGAGTTTCATCATCACGTCGCCTTTTAATACAGGCACAGATGACCCGCCTGGGATAACTGCCTTAAGTTGATGTCCCGTGCGAATTCCCCCCGCCATTTCTAATAATTCGGCAAAGGGCGTACCCATTGGGATTTCATAATTGCCCGGTTTATTAACGTGTCCAGAAACAGCAAAAATCTTTGAACCACCATTATTTGGTTTACCTAAGCCTAAAAACCATTCCGCCCCTTTGTTTAAAATGGTGGGGATGGACGCAAAGGTTTCAGTATTATTAATGGTTGTTGGTTTGCCAAACAAACCATAACTAGCAGGGAAAGGGGGCTTATAACGAGGTTGCCCTTTTTTACCTTCAATGGATTCTAGTAAGGCAGTTTCTTCACCACAAATATACGCACCCGCACCATGATGTGTATAAAGGTCAATATTAACACCTGAACCTAATATGTTTTTGCCTAATAACCCAGCATCATAGGCTTCTTGCAATGCGGCTTCAAAGCGTTCAATAGACTCGCGAAATTCACCACGCATATAGTTGTAGGCAACGGTTGCGCCGATGGTATAGGCTGCAATTGCCATCCCTTCAATAACTGCATGAGGGTTGTAGCGAAGAATATCGCGGTCTTTAAAAGTTCCCGGTTCACCTTCATCAGAATTACAGACAAGGTATTTTTGAATATCAGGGCTTTTAGGCATGAAACTCCACTTTAATCCTGTAGAGAATCCTGCCCCACCGCGTCCGCGTAAACCAGAGGCTTTCACTTGGTCAATGATTTGTTGTGGTGGTGTTTTTTCTTGTAGAATCTTACGCCAAACAGCGTAACCGCTTACACTCTGTTCGTAAACAGGTAATGTCCATGATTTGTCTAAATGGATGTGCTGAAAACAGACTTCGTTCGCCATAATTGTTACTCCAGACTCGCTAGAATTTCATCTACTTGGGTAGGTGTCAAATTTTCATAATATTTATTGCCAATTTGCATCATTGGCGCACCACCACAAGCAGCGAGGCACTCCACTTCTTTTAAACTAAACTTACCGTCAGTTGTGACCTCACCAAATCCAACCCCTAATTTTTGTTGTAAGTGTTCAACAATTTCATCTGAACCGCACAACATACAGGAGACATTGGTGCAAACACAAATTTTATAGCGTCCAACGGGTTTGTGTTCATACATGGAATAGAATGTTGCTACTTCGTAAACAGCAATAGGTTCCATTTCTAAGTAATCAGCAACTGCATCCATCAATTCTGTTGTCAACCACCCACCATTGGCTTCTTGTACAATGGTAAGAGAGGGCATTACTGCGGAGCGTTTCCAGTCGCTAGGATATTTTGCAATCCAGCGATCAATTTGTGCTTTAAGGTCGGCTGATAAGTGTTTGTCTGCCATCCCTTTATGCGGTTTACTGATGTACTGCAAAGGGTAAGTAGAAACTGTTTGTTCTGCCATCGGATTGTTTCCAAGTCTTTATAGAGATGCGATGTTTTAACGGTCAATTTCACCAAAAACAATATCTATTGTACCAATAATGGCGACCACATCGGATAACATGTGTCCCTTCGACAATTCATCCATTGCCGCAAGATGTGGAAAACCAGGCGCGCGAATTTTTAAACGGTAAGGTTTATTTGAGCCATCGGAAATTAGGTAAATACCAAACTCGCCTTTTGGATGCTCAATAGCAGAATAGAATTCACCAGCGGGGACACAATAACCCTCAGTAAACAGTTTAAAGTGATGGATTAAGGATTCCATATCACCTTTCATGGTTTCACGACTGGGTGCAGTGACTTTGTGATCATCAACCATCACAGGACCGGGATTCTTACGTAGCCATTCAACACATTGTTTAATAATTTTATTAGATTGGCGCATTTCTTCAATACGCACTAAATAACGATCGTAACAATCGCCATTCACACCAATAGGGATATCAAAATCAAGACGGTCATAGACTTCATACGGTTGCTTTTTACGTAAATCCCACTCAATGCCCGAACCCCGTAACAAAACACCTGTAAAACCTAATTGTTGCGCCCGTTCTGGGGTTACAACACCAATGCCAACCGTGCGTTGTTTCCAAATACGATTATCCGTCAATAAGGTTTCATATTCGTCTATATATGTCGGAAAACGGGTGGTGAAATCTTCAACAAAGTCTAACAAAGAGCCACTACGATTTGCATTTAGACGGTTAACTTCTTTAGGATTACGCCATTTAGAGGCTTCGTAAAACGGCATTGAATCAGGTAAATCACGATAAACACCACCCGGACGATAATAGGCTGCGTGCATACGCGCGCCTGATACCGCTTCGTAGCAGTCCATTAAATCTTCACGCTCACGAAATGCGTACAGAAAAACCGTCATCGCACCAATATCTAGCGCGTGCGCACCCAACCACATAAGGTGATTGAGAACACGTGTAATCTCATCAAACATAACACGAATATATTTTGCCCGAATTGGCGGTTCAATACCCACCATCCGCTCAATTGCCATGACATAAGCGTGTTCATTACACATCATGGAAACGTAATCTAATCTATCCATGTAGGGTATAGATTGATTAAATGGCTTGTTTTCTGCCAGTTTTTCAGTGGCACGATGCAACAAGCCTATATGCGGGTCAGCGCGCTCAATTACTTCGCCATCTAACTCCAAGACTAAACGCAACACCCCATGTGCGGCGGGGTGCTGGGGTCCAAAATTCATGGTGTAGTTACGAATTTCAGGCATTTTGTACTTCCTTAGTCAATAGCTCGTTGCTTTGCCTTGACGAATGCAAACAGAAAACACGAGTTTACGTGTCAATTCAGTGGATTAATCTACATAACGATTATCGTGACGAATAACCTTGGGTACAAGCACACGATTTTCAACAGTAACGGGTTGATAAATAACCCGCTTCTTTTCTGGGTCATAACGCATTTCGACATAGCCGTTTAAGGGGAAGTCTTTGCGGAAGGGATGTCCGATAAAACCGTAGTCGGTTAAGATACGCCGTAAATCGGGGTGACCTTCAAATAGAATACCGTACATATCAAATGCTTCACGTTCATACCAATTGGCAACGTTCCAAATATCAATGACGGAGGGAATACGGGGAGACTCGCCATTAGCAAAAACACGCAGGCGAAGACGTTGATTGTGTTGAATAGAAAGCAGGTGATAAACCACTGCGAAACGACGATCAGCCGTTTCATTTTCTTTATTTTCTTTGTAAATGGACTTGCTAACACCGCGACTAAATCCTGATCCCGTTACTTGGGAGGAGGGTTCCCAATCGGCAACACCATAGTTAAGATAATCCACACCACATAGGTCGACGAGTAAGAGAAAGCCAAATTCATCCCGCAGAGATTCACAGGTGTTTAGTAAGTGACTACTCTCAACTTCAATCGTGATTTCGTCCAAGCTAATACAGGATTGTTGGAGGACATCGGCAAATTTATGTTGTAAACGTGTCAGTAGTATTTCTTGTGCGTTAGACATAGAGAATCTTACCTTTAGGTTTAACTGGCACGTGCAATGGTATTCGTGCGACGGATTTTATTTTGGAGTTGAAGTATGCCATACAACAGGGCTTCAGCCGTTGGCGGACAGCCGGGGACATAGATATCAACAGGGACAATTCGGTCACAACCACGAACAACGGCATAAGAGTAGTGATAGTAGCCACCACCATTCGCACAGGAACCCATAGATATAACCCAGCGGGGTTCAGGCATTTGGTCATACACTTTGCGTAAGGCTGGAGCCATTTTATTAACAAGGGTGCCAGCAACAATCATTACGTCGGATTGACGTGGACTGGGGCGAAAAACGATACCAAAACGGTCAAGGTCATAGCGCGACGCGCCTGCTTGCATCATTTCTACCGCACAACAGGCAAGACCAAATGTCATTGGCCATAATGAACCTGTCCGTCCCCAATTGATGAGTTTATCAGCGGTTGTAGTGACGATGCCTTCTTCTAAAACACCTTCAATTATTCCCATTCCAAAGCCCCTTTCTTCCACTCATAGATAAAGCCAACAACCAAAATACCTAGGAATATCATCATGGCAATAAAACCAAACCAGCCTAGTTGACTGAAGATAATCGCCCACGGAAAGAGAAAAGCAATTTCTAAATCGAAAATAATAAATAGAATGGCAACGAGGTAGTAGCGTACATCGAATTTCATCCGTGCATCTTCAAACGCTTCAAAACCGCATTCGTATGGCGAATTCTTTTCTTGATCAGGTCTATGTGCACCCAGTAGGAAACCGATACCAATAGGCGCGACACCAACTAAAATGCCAATTATGATAAATAAAAGTATAGGAAAATAATCTTCCAACATGACTTGGTATTACCCTCTTGGTTGCCCACTAGGAGAATGGAGTGCGTATTTTAAGCTGAAATACCCAGAAAGCATATAGTAATTTCATAATTTAGGTTAAAAAATCAACCAATAAATACCAACAAAAATAATCAACATTAGTAACTTATCGTTTATTAAGTCATTTTTTGGTGATTTTAAAATTGTGCATTAATCATTTTTAATGCCATATTTACTGCACTCAGTAAACTGTCAGCCGTTGCTTTGCCTGTTCCCGCTAGAGACAATGCTGTTCCATGGTCAACAGAGGTACGAATAATCGGTAATCCTAACGTAATATTTACCGCTTCTCCAAAACCTTGTTGTTTTAGAACAGGGAGTCCTTGATCGTGATACATTGTTAGAACAACATCAATATCTTGTAACATATCAGCTGTAAAAGCTGTATCAGCAGGTACAGGTCCTATTAAGCGCATACCTGTTGCCCTGAGCGTTTGTAACACGGGAATAATGGTTGTGATTTCCTCATCTCCTAAATATCCCCCTTCACCCGCATGAGGGTTTAACCCGCAGACAAGAATATGTGGGTCTTTTAAACCAAATTTTACTTGTAAATCATGATAGAGTATTTGTATAACGCTTGTTAGTTTTTCATGGGTAATTGCTTGGCTAACGAGGGCTAATGGGAGGTGTGTTGTAACCAGTGCTACGGCAAGTGTTGAGGTTGTCAACATCATCACAACCTCTTTTGTTCCTGTTTGATGGGCAAAAAATTCAGTATGCCCACTAAATGGAATCCCCGCTTCATTAATAACGCCTTTATGCACGGGTGCTGTGACTAACGCATCAAATTGTTTGTCTATGCAGCCTTGACAGGCTTGACGCAAAGTTGTTAATACATATAAGGCATTGCGTGGATTAAGTACGCCACAATGACTTGGTTCAACCAATGAAATCGGCTTGACCTTTAACGTCCCTGCAATTTGTGGGGTAGGAATATGACAGTCATGGACATCAAAATTTATGCTAAGACCCAATAATCGTGCTCGCTCAGCCAATAAATTTGGATCGGCAAAAGCAACAATATGTGCAGAAATATCTTGTTGTGCAAGTGCCAACGTAATATCAATGCCAATGCCCGCAGGTTCGCCGGGTGTTAGTGCGATACGAGGAAAAACAATAGACATAAACACAACCTCATTTATGATGATGACCAAAGCTATTAATTAAGCGGTAATTGCTCAGATAGTAATGAAAATCACATTTACGCAGCAACTATCACGTTGCTTAGCATAATTACGAGACAATTTCCTTACCTAAAATTTTAGGCTTGACATACAATGTGGATTTGAATAAACCATTACAAATTACGTTAAGTGTAAAAGGATTTCTGTGCGAATTCTGCTGATAGAAAAAGATGGTCAAGATTATTTAAAACTTCGTCAATTAGTTGATGAACAAGATGATGCTGTCACAATGGAATGGGCACCCAATCATGAAAACGCAGTACGTCTCATAAAAAAAAATAATTACACGATTTTTCTGGTCGCTTTTTACGATGAAAGTCAACAATCTTTCATCGACTGGTTATATGAATACACCACATCACCCATTATATTTCTAATAAAATCATGGTTTCCAAAGGCAGCTCCCCGCTTAGACTCCCTTCGTACTGAATACGTCAATAAAACGCATGTTAGTTGGGCATTAATAAAACAAATGATTCACCATTTTGAAACCTTACGTCAGTTTCAAGAAACGGGGAATAAATTTCTTTCTGCTTTTATGCAAGCGACAACATCCTTATGCCTACTTAACCCACAAGGTACTATTATTGAAATTAACGAAAATGCCTTAACTTTTGTTGGATTATCTTATGAAGAAGTCGTTAACGCGCCCGCATGGGATATACCATGGAACAAACTCACAGAAAAATTACGTCGACGTTTTCATGTTGCCATTCGCATTGCTAGACGTGCAAAAACGCTTAAATATGAAGTTAATATTAAAGGGCAAGGCAATAATAAACCAATAACCCTAGAGGTTGCAGTCAGTCCCATTACTAACTCCACAGGTAATGTCGTCTGGATACTTGTAGAAACGCATGATTTAAGTGCTTATAAACTCGCAGAACAACAACTCCTCCAAGCCAGCCAATCAGACCAACTGACAGGACTACCTAACCGACATTTCTTTCTTGAACGCTTAGAACGCGCAATGCTCAATGTACAAGGCAATAAAAATTACCGCATTGCTGTTTTATACATAGACTTAGACAGATTCAGAGTGGTCAACGAAAGTTTAGGGCCTGATATGGGCGATTGGCTCATCATGGAAATTGCCCTACGTTTACAAAATTGCCTACCAACAAACGGATTTCTAGCGCGTTCAGGTGGTGATGAATTTATGATACTGCTTGATGAACTCTCAAACCTGAGTGATGCTATCCGTTTGGCACGCACCATCAACCAAGAAGTTGCCCAAGCCTTTTTACTAGACGGCTATGAAGTACAAACTTCAGCAAGTATTGGCATTGCCTACAGCACCTACCACCAGTCCAGCAACGACTTACTGCGCGATGCAGACATTGCCATGTACCGTGCTAAAGCGGGTGGTAAGTCCTGCTACAGTGTATTTAACAGCAACATGCACGCTGAAGCTATGTCGCGCCTACAAATAGAAGCAGAACTTAATAGAGGGATTGAACAAAACAACTTTGTGCTTGTTTATCAACCACAAATAGAACTCCAAAGCAAAGAGCTGCTGGGGATGGAGTCACTTGTCCGCTTTTACCACCCCCAATATGGACTGATGTCACCACTTAGATTTATTCCTATTTTAGAAGATACGGGCATTATCATTAAAATTGGTGAATGGATTATTCAAACGGCTGTTCATCAATTCAAAACATGGCAAGATGCAGGACTGCCATTAAAACACGTTGCAGTCAACCTATCAGCAACCCAATTTCGCAACAAACACCTATTAGACTCCGTAAGAGAAGCCTTAGAAAAATCAGGATTATCCGCAGAATGTTTAGAATTAGAACTGACAGAAAGTTTATTACTAGAAGATACTAATTCAGCAGTTAAAACACTTAAGCAATTTAAAGACATGGGTATTCGTGTTACCATCGACGACTTTGGCACAGGCTATTCATCCCTCAGCTATTTACGTCGTTTTCCTGTAGATAGCCTAAAAATTGATAAATCCTTTATAAAAGGCATTATTTCTGAACCTGAAGACATTGCCATTACTGTCGCCACCATAGATATGGCACATGCACTCGGTTTAAGTGTTATCGCTGAAGGCGTAGAAACAGTTGAACAACGTGACTTCTTACGTGACCATGGCTGTGATTGTGCGCAAGGCTACTATTATTCCCAACCCCTAAATCATGAAGAATTTGCCAAATGGACTATAGAATATGAAAAAAACACACATAATGATATTTAATACAAAAATAAAACACAAAATATCTATCTTTTAAAGCGTTATCAACATAATGTTACTATCCAACTTGGAATATATTCCACTCCGCTTAATTCGTAAGTTTCTTTTAACTGAAAAATTACTACTAAAAATAGGTCAGTTTTTGCCTTATTATCAAACAAATAGCAATCAAATAAATCCAACTATTATTCTTGAGCAATACAGCCATTATCTTGCAAAAAAACAAATTAAACCAGAAGCCTTATCAATTCTAGAAATCGGTGTTGGTGCAACCAATTCAACAGGCTATCTCATGGCATTACAAAACTGGGGAAACATTTTTCTTTTTGAACCCTATATTTCCCTTTCTATTAAAGAAGATGACGCTTTACTCGCGCGTTTATGTCCAAAAGACGTAATAAAAACAACTATTGTACAAAAAGTAAAACGCCTAAATAACCTGCAAACGATACCAGACAATAGCATAGACCTAATTTTATCAAACTCTGTTTTAGAACATGTTGATAATTTAGAAAATTTATTTATTGAGTTAAAAAGAATTCTAAAACCCACAGGAAAGATGTTACATCTGGTAGATTATCGTGACCATTTTTTTAAATATCCCTATCATTTCCTACAATTTAGCAAAAAAACATGGCATTCTTACCTTAATCCCGGTGATTTACCTGTTTGGCGATTACGTGAACAACTAGAAATCTTTCAACAAATAGGCTTTGTCGTAGAAATGATGGAACAACATATTGATACAGCCCATTTTGAAAAAATAAAACCTTATATTGCAAACGACTATGATTTAAATGATTCACTATTGGGTGTTACTTTTGCCGTGCTGTGGATAGGGTTTACTTAGATATGACGTTCATTATGTTTCATTCACTTTTAGTCAAACATCGCCTATCTAGTCACAAAACTTTCGGTTTATTACTGTAATGACAATTAATACTTTAGATAACAAAAAGATATACGACAACACTTGGCAACAATGGCGCGATATGAAAAAGTATGGTGCAGCAAGTTGTTGGTTACGTGCCTTAATTAGTGACATATTAAAAAATATTTCTCAACAAGAGATTACCTCCATTTTAGACGTGGGTTGCGGAGAAGGAACAACGACGCATTTTATCGCTACCCAATATCCTGCAATACAGATTCGTGGTGTTGACTTTTCAAAAACAGGCATTGAATGTGCGAAAAGTGCGTGGCAATTGCCAAATTTACAATTTATCCATGAGGATGATACAACTTCTTTAAAAGAATCATGGGACTTAATTTGTTGTTTTGAAGTATTAGAACATGTGGAAACATGGCAATCACTCTTAACCGCTATCGCGACGGCAAGCACTAAATATATATTACTGTCTTTTCCAACAGGTAGAATGCGCACCTTTGAAGTGAATGTAGGACACGTTAGGAATTTTCGCCAAGGCGAAGTAGAAAAATTCCTTTTACAACAAGGTTTTGTTGCGCGTCAAGTATTTTATGCGGGTTTTCCCTTTTATTCACCGATTTATAGAGAATTAAATAATTTAACAAATGCAGGAAATAATTCTTTTACACAAGGTGAATATGGTTTTACACAAAAAACCATTTCCGCTATTTTCTATTTTCTATTTCGCTACTTATCAACCAGAAAATATTATGGTGACCAATTTTGTGGTTTATTTGAACGGGTTGATACGGAATCGCTAAAAGTAGTAACAAGTTGAATAAACAATATTTTAAATTAGGTGTTTCCATCATTTTATTGACATGGTTTCTGTCTAATACCAATTTATCAGCACTATTTTCTTTATTTAAAATGCTTACGTTAGTAAACCTATTATTAGCATTAGGATTGATTGCAATTACTTTCTGGATTAGTGCTACTAAATGGCAATTATTACTACCACAATATAAATTAACTAACTTACTAAAACTAAATGTGATTGCAACATATTATTCTTTAATCTTACCTGGGCAACTATTTGGTGAAGCTGTTAAAGTTTATTATCTGGGTAAGGGCAAACAAGAAATAGAAACGATAGCAACCTCTGTTGTCGTAGATAAAATAACAGGATTGATTGGTTTATTAATTGTAGGCACTATCGGATTTTATTATAGTAACTTATTATTACCTGTCATTTTTTTATGGTTGCTCATCATTGCGTTATTAGGATTAATTACCATTCTATTTATGATGAATTGGTTTATTAAGCCTTTGCATAAGCTTTTATGGAAAACAAAACGCTATTTCAAATGGTTGGAAAACATAGCTACACAACTTGAACGAGTTTCATTGGCTTGGTTGCATTATTTGCGAAATTCCCCTGTATTATTCATTTCTGTAATACTAGGGGCATGTTTTCAACTATTAACCATATTAGCCATTGTGTTACTGGCAATAGACTTAAATATTTACCTAGCCTTTGCTGATTGGTGTTGGATATTTGCACTGGTTTCAATCGCTTTACTGTTACCCTTAACTATTGCGGGTATTGGTATTCGTGAGGGAACATTTATTAGTCTTTTAGGAATGTTAGGTGTTCCTATAGAACAAGCCTTAGCACTGTCTTTGTGTGTATTTGGTTTGAATATTGTGATGGGAATAGTGGGTGGTATTATGGATTTTTATCACACCTAAGCCATTAAAAAATATAAATAACAACTGGTTATATAAAGAATTATGCACTCACTTTCTCTTATCATTCCTGTTTATAACGAAGCCGAAAATATCCCATTACTTCAAGAAAAAATTGCGAAAACGCTTGCTCAACTTTCTTATCCTTATGAAATTATTTATGTTGATGATGGTAGCCAAGACCAAAGTTTTGCGGTTTTAACCGCTCTTGCACAGAACAACGCATTCATAAAAGTCATTCAATTTACATGTAATCATGGGCAAACTGCCGCAATTGCTGCGGGTATTGACCATGCGACGGGTGATGTGATTATTTTTATGGATGCTGATTTACAAAACGATCCTGCTGATATTCCAATGATATTAAACAAATTAGATGAAGGCTATGATTTGGTCAGTGGGTGGCGTGCGAATCGGCAAGACGCATGGTTGACACGGACATTACCTTCAAACATGGCAAATTGGCTAATTTCCAAAGTAACGGGTGTACGGTTGCATGACTATGGTTGTACCTTAAAAGCCTATCGTAAAGAGGTTTTACAGGGTTATCGCTTGTATGGTGAAATGCACCGCTTTTTGCCTGCTTATGCTGCACAAGTTGGCGCACGCATTGCGGAAATACCAGTTAATCATAATCCGCGTCGCTTTGGACAGTCTAAATATGGTTTAGAACGAATTTTTAAGGTTATTTTAGATTTATTTACAGTTAAATTTTTAAGCAAATATGGGCAAAAACCCATTTATCTATTTGGCAGTATTGGGGCAGGATTTATTGTTGGCAGTTTTTTGCTACTTATCTATCTGTTACTAGATAAGTTTTTTTATGCACAGTCCTTAGTAACCAGTCCCTTATTGTTAATGTCTGCCATGTTTTTCATCGTTGGTGTGCAATCTATCTTTTTTGGATTAATTGGTGAATTATTAATGCGTACTTATTATGAATCGCAAGATAAACCAACATATAGTATTAGAACCCGCTTCAACATTACAGCAGATAAACCATAATTATGTGTGGCATAGCAGGTTTTATTGGTACGGGGACAATTGCAGATTTACGCAGTTTAACCCATCGATTGCAACATCGTGGACCCGATGCTGAAGGGTTATGGCATGAACAGACGGTTTTTTTAGGACATCGACGATTGGCTATAGTTGACCTCTCAGGAGGGCAACAACCCATGTTGACTAGCGATAAAGATTTAGTAATTGTTTTTAATGGGGAAATTTATAACCATATTGCCCTACGCCAACAACTGCAATGTAAAGGACACGTTTTTGTTACCGACCATTCAGATACCGAGGTGTTATTACATGGTTATCGAGAATGGGGTACGGAACTACCAAACAAGTTAAATGGGATGTGGTCGTTTGTATTGTATGACCGTAAACAACAAGTGATTTTTTGCAGTCGTGACCGTTTCGGGGAAAAACCGTTTTTTTATACCTGTCAAAAAGATTTATTTGTATTTGCTTCAGAATTACAAGCAATTACAGCACATCCCGCAGTAACTCCTACTCTTTTTCCCTTAGCATTACAAAAATATTTTGCCTACGGTTATATTCCTGCACCACACACACTTTATAAAAATATTTATAAGCTGCCTGCTGGGCATTCCCTCATTTATAACCTGCAAACACAGCATTGTAACATTCAAAAATATTGGGATTTTGTGCTAGAACCCTTTACAACTATTCCTTCTAACCCCGACATTGTATGGGCAGAACAGTTGCGCGAATTGCTGGATAATGCTGTTAAAATACGTTTAATGGCAGATGTTCCGTTGGGGATTTTTCTCAGTGGCGGGGTGGATTCCTCTGCGGTTGCGGCTTTTGCACGTCGGCATGTTGACCGCGATAAACTCAATACGTTCAGCATTGGATTTACAGAAGCAGATTTTGATGAATCTAAGTATGCACAACAAGTTGCAAGTTATTTAGGCACGCAACATCATTTAGATGTGCTATCGTTGGATAAAGCGCAAACTTTATTACCCAGTATTATCGATAAGTTAGATGAACCGATGGGGGATAGCTCATTATTGCCAACTTATTTGCTTTGTCGTTTCGCACGGCAAACGGTGACGGTCGCATTGGGGGGCGATGGTAGCGACGAACTTTTTGCAGGTTATGACCCCTTTCGTGCGTTACGCTGGGCAACACTTTATCAAAAGTTTATCCCTAAACCGCTTCATCAGGGAATTCGTTTGCTTTTCGCGCGGTTGCCTGTTTCTCACCGTAATATGAGCGTAGATTTTAAAATTAAGCGGACATTACGCGGTTTAAGCTATCCCCCATCGCTCTGGTCGCCTGTGTGGATGGCAACATTAGACCCTCAAGAACTCAACGATTTATTTCAAGAACCGATTGATTTAGAAAATTTATATTCTGAAGCAATAATACAGTGGGATGCATGTCAACAGGATAATTTAGTTGATAAAACATTGCAGTTTTATACAAAGTTATATTTACAAGATGATATTCTCGTAAAGCTAGATCGCGCTAGCATGATGGTTTCTTTAGAAGGACGCTGTCCATTTTTAGATATTGATTTGGTTAATTTTATCCGTCAAATTCCCAGTGATTATAAATTCCGTCATGGACAGACGAAATACTTATTAAAAAAGGCATTGGAAGGTATATTGCCCAACGAGATTTTATATCGCAGTAAAAAAGGTTTTGGTGTACCCATTGGGAAATGGTTAGCACAAGGGAAACTAACAATACCGACAACATTTCCCCTGTTACATAGTCCTTTTATTCAAGAAAAAATTCATGAACATAGATGCAATACGGTTGATAATCGGGCGTTTTTATGGAATCTATCGTTATTAAGTCGTTGGAGTGAATCTAAGTCTTTTTAGAAAATATGAATTTACTATTGATAAATTACGAGTTTCCGCCTATTGGCGGTGGAGCGGCAACTGCAACGTGGAATACCGCCCATGAGTTGGCTAAGCAAGGGCATCAGGTTACTGTTTTAACCAGTTGTTTCCAAGAATTACGTGGTTGGTCAGAAGAACAGGGTGTATTTATTTATCGTTGTTTAGCTTTCCGTCATCAAGTCAGTCGTTCTAGTTTGTTTGAGCAATTTTCTTTTGTTTTATCCGCAATGATGGTTTTGCCCCGTTTGTTAAAGAAACAGAATATTCAAGGAATTATTGTTTATTTTTCAATTCCTTGTGGCCCATTGGGTCTATGGGCTAAGCTTTTGTATAAAACACCTTACATTGTGTCATTACGGGGGGGCGATGTTCCCGGTTTAGAGCCGCGTATTATGTGGATACACCGCATATTGCAACCGTTACGCCGTGTAATTTTAAAACAAGCAATAGCCATTGTTGCTAACTCTATTGGCTTACAACAAGTCGCGCAAAAAGCTGACCCCTTCCAGACCCAAATAATAGCTAATGGTGTAGATACCCACTTTTTTTTCCCTATTCCGCATGAAAACCCAATTTTTCAATTTTTATTCGTTGGACGTTTTCAGGAACAGAAAAATTTATTCTTTTTATTAAAGCAGTTAAAAAAATTACGCGATACGACGACATTAGCCTTTTGTTGTCATTTAGTTGGTGATGGATACCAGAAGACAGCATTACAAGCCTATGCACAACAGTTGCAACTTGATGATGTGTTAATTTGGCATGGTTGGTTAGATAAGACAATATTACGTGCTTGTTATCAACAGGCAGATTGCTTATTAAGTTTTTCTTTATATGAAGGAATGCCTAATGTGTTGTTGGAGGCAATGGCATCAGGGCTTGCAATTGTTGCTAGTCAAGTAACAGGACATGAGTCGGTTGTACGTCATGGGGAAACAGGGTATTTGTTGGCATTGCAAAATAATGATGAGATACAAACAACGCTTAAATATCTCATAACAAATCGACAGCAAACAAAGGTATTAGGGGATGCAGGCAGACAATGGGTTATGGAACATTTTTCATGGGAACAAGTTGCAAAGCAGTATGTGCAATTATTTGTTAATAAAAGCTAAGATTGTTTTTTAATCTGTGTTTGCCATGTTGATAATAAATTTATTCCCGGAATACCAACCAGCATAACGGTATCGGCTAATAAGTGCATTTCAACAGCGCGTTGAGATTGCGCATAATATTCAGCAATGAGTGCCGCATATCGTGGAGTCAGTGCGTGGATTTGTTGGTTTTTTGAACCCCGCAAACTCAAGCCATCGTTTTGTTCTGCAATATATAAACCATCAATTAATACATCTATTTGGTCTAATAAGCCTGCAACAGCGGGATGTTTTTTAGCCATTTTTTGTAATTGTTCTAGGGTATAGCCTGAATAAACAATAATTCCTAATGACTTAACCCGTTTAATTTGATGAATTAATTCTAGTAACTCAGCACTTTGTGCAAAGGGTTCACCACCTGATAGAGTAATCCCTTCAATCGTGGGAGTGTTTAGAATTTGTTGAGCTAATTCTGTAATTTCCACAGATGTTCCGCCATCCACACGCAACGCATCAGGTGTCATGCAGTCATGACAACGGAATGGACAGCCTTGTACCCATAAGGCAAAACGGGTGAAAGGGCCTAAAACATGGGTTTGGGGGATAAGTGCGTAGAGTTGTAAGCTTGCCATAAAATTAGTGTAAATTCATTCATATAAATGTAGTATTACCAATATCAAGATGTGCGTAAGACTGACGAGTTACGTCATTTCCACCTTTCAAACCGTCCACAAAAGCATATAATGTTTTAGGTAATGGTATTAATGTAAAATAGTAGTGCTTAATTCTCATCAAGGAAAACGATGACTCCTTATAAACGCTTGGTTGATGGCATAAAAAAAATATTAAAATCTTTTGAACCTTCTGAGGTGCAACCGCAGACGGCGTTGTCATCTATTATAGATACGCAAAAGCCTGTTCCTTTACGTATTTCACGTGCAGAACACGCCCTTTCTCGTAAAAATATTAGTAAATCTGCCCTAAAAGTGTTGTATCAATTACAAAGTGCTGGTTTTCAGGCTTATATTGTGGGTGGTGGTGTTCGTGATGTTCTTTTAGGTAAACAACCAAAAGATTTTGATATTGTTACTAATGCCTTACCTGAACAAGTTAAAAACGTTTTTCGCAATTGCCGTTTAATTGGTCGTCGCTTTGTACTCGCGCATGTGTATTTTGGACAAGAAATTGTTGAAGTCGCTACCTTTAGAGCAAGCCATGGTGGCAAAGTGAATGGCAATGAACGGGTGATAGAAGACGGAAGAATTGTGCGTGATAATGTGTATGGTACAACCGTTGATGAAGACGCGAATCGTCGAGATTTTACTTTTAACGCTTTGTATTATGACATAAATGATTTTGCCATTTTAGACTACGCCAATGGCATGGCAGATTTACAAGCGGGTATTGTGCGTTTAATCGGCGACCCGATGTTACGTTATCAAGAAGACCCTGTGCGTATGTTGCGGGCGGTGCGGTTTGCGGCAAAATTGGGTTTTACGATTGAAAACTATACGGCTGAACCCATTCCACAACTGGGTGGTTTATTAGCCGATGTACCTTCTGCACGTTTGCATGATGAAGTTTTAAAACTGTTTTTAAGTGGACATGGTTTAAAATCTTTCCGCTATTTACGACAATACGGTTTATTTGAACATTTATTTCGTCAAACACATGAGTGCATTCTAGAAAATCCCAATGTCTTGACGATGGTCGAACAAGTATTAAAAAATACAGATGAGCGAGTTGCTAAACAGCAATCCGTTAATCCTGCCTTTTTATTCGCCGCGTTGCTCTGGTCGCCTATTCTCAAAGTCTTACCTTTTCACCGTGAAGAAGGGGCGAGTGAACAAGATTGTCTGATTAATGCAATGCAACGAGTGATGAATAAACAAGTTAAACAAGTTGCTATTCCTAAACGTATTAGTGTGATTATGCAAGAAATTTGGTTAATGCAACCACGTTTGTTACAACGAAAAAATAAGCGTAAACGCCTATTATTAATGGAACATCCCCGTTTTCGGGCCGCTTATGATTTCCTCTTATTGCGGGCATTTTTAGACGCGGAAGCGCGTGAAGGGGCAGAATGGTGGACGCAGGCATTGACCACAGAAGTTGTGGCGCGTGTGCCTGAAGAGAATACACCCGTTATTGCTGAAATAGAAGAAACATTAATAATATCAACACCACCGACGCATCCCGCCATTCATAAACAACCGCATCATAATCGCAGGAAACGTCGTCCTTATCGGCGTAGAAACGACGCATCGCAAAGCGAATCCTAGTGGGTCATTATGGTGAATAGTATCGCTTATATCGGGTTAGGCAGTAATCTTGCCGAACCAGTTAAACAAATACATCAGGCCTTTCAATCTCTCGCTACGTTACCGCAAACACAATTGCGTAAACAATCTGGACTGTATCAAAGCAAACCGCTCGCTAATATGCTACAACCCGATTATATTAACGCCGTAGCCGTTTTAGAGACACAACTCCCCCCATATATTCTCCTAGAACACTTGCAAGCGATAGAAAATCAACAAGGACGAGTGAGAGGGGAGCGATGGGGCGCACGCACGTTGGATTTAGACATCCTTCTTTATGACGCACTACAATCCACAGACCCGCGTTTGTGTTTGCCACATATCGGACTGACACAACGGGCATTTGTACTATACCCCTTGTATGAATGCGAACCCGCATTAATATTACCCGATGGAACACCCCTAGAAATATTACTACAACACTGTCCGATGGATGGCTTATATAGGATAGAAAACTGATGCCACGTTTATCACTTAATCACTTTCGCAAACTTAAACGCCAAGGCGAAAAGTTTGCTTCTCTAACCGCTTATGATGCGAGCTTTGCCCATCTGATAGAAGAAGCGGGCATTGAATTGGTATTGGTTGGCGATTCTTTGGGAATGGTGATTCAAGGGCATGAAAGCACACTCCCTGTTTCTATTGAAGAAATGATTTATCATGCTCAACAAGTACATCGTGGTAGTGACAACATGCTCTTAATGGTCGACATGCCATTTATGAGTTACGCAACACCCGATACAGCCTTACACAATGCAGCACGCTTAATGCGCGAAGGCTATGCCCAAGTGGTAAAACTGGAAGGGGGAAATTGGCTAGTTGATACGGTTAAACTCCTCACAGAACGAGGAATTCCTGTATGCGCTCATTTAGGACTCATGCCCCAATCCGTTCATCAACTGGGTGGTTATGTGGTACAAGGTCGCGCCAACAGCGATGCAGAACGATTGCGTCAAGATGCTCTCGCCTTACAAGCAGCAGGGGCATCAATGTTATTGGTAGAGTGCATACCGGGTAAATTAGCAGCAGAAATCACCCAAGCCTTACACATACCTGTCATCGGTATTGGAGCGGGTGCTGAATGTGACGGACAAATTCTGGTGTTATATGACATGTTGGGTTTAACGGTAAAACCCCCTTCATTTTCTAAAAACTTTCTGACAGAACAGTATTCCATCCAAGCGGCTGTTCAAGCCTACACGCAAGCAGTTAAAAGTAAAGCATTTCCAACCATAGAACAAACATTTACATAACAATAATACGCCAACCCGTTCAAACAGGGCGAATGCCTTCGCCCTTGCAATAAATATCCGAATTCACTTTTTTCCTACTCGACTACATCTGCAATGCAAATACCCCTTATTCAAAAAACTGCCATTCGGCATGATTGGCAACTCTCAGAAATTATTGACATCTTTAATCAACCGCTGAATGATTTACTGTTTCAAGCCCAATTAGCGCACCGCGCCTATTTTGACCCCAATCAAATACAACTAAGTGCATTACTAAATATTAAAACGGGTGCATGTCCTGAAGATTGTGCTTACTGTCCCCAAAGTGCGCGCTACGAAACAAGTGTTGAAGCCGCTCCATTAATGGACATTGCCAGTGTTTTGGATGCGGCACAACATGCTAAAACACAAGGGGCAACTCGTTTCTGTATGGGGGCTGCATGGCGAAGTCCTAAAGCTAAAGATTTAGATAAAGTTGTCGAAATCGTGCGCGCAGTCAAAGCCTTAAATATGGAAACCTGTTTAACCTTGGGCATGTTATCCGCAGAACAAGCGCAAGTGCTAAAAGACGCGGGCTTAGATTATTACAACCACAATCTGGACACCTCACCTGAATATTATGAACAAATTATCACTACACGTACTTATCAAGACCGTTTAGAAACATTAGAAAACGTGCGATTAGCAGATATAAAAGTGTGTTGTGGCGGTATTATTGGCATGGGGGAAAGTGTAAAAGACCGTGCGGCAATGCTGATGACGTTAGCAAATCTTAATCAACATCCTGAAAGTGTGCCAATAAATCAACTAATTAAAATTGAAGGCACACCATTAGCCGATGCTCAAGCGATAGACCCATTTGATTTTATCCGTTGTATTGCTACTGCGCGGTTATTAATGCCTGCTTCTTATATCCGCTTGTCAGCAGGACGTACAGAAATGGATGATGCGTTACAAGCCTTGTGTTTCTTTGCGGGTGCAAACTCGATTTTTTATGGTGATAAGTTATTAACGACGGAAAACCCAACCGCTCAACATGATGTCCGTTTATTTGAACGCTTAGGCATTCAGACCGTACAATAATTTTCGGTGCGATAGGACATATTAGATACATTACGTTGATACTTAACTTATTGTATATATTAATATAATGTGCTATTAGAGCATACCTGTCTAAGAACGGGTAGCAACCTGTAATATCAAATAGATTTATGCAGAAAATCTATTAAATCAAATTATTGCTCGTTACCAAGTTTCACTTGGTAGTGCCTATTCGCCAAGCTCTGCTTGGCTGGTACTTGAACGCCCCGCGCTTAAGTCCGCTTGTACTCGGCAAGCGGAGCTTGCAAGGCAGGCATTACCAAGCAGAGCTTGGTAACGAGCAATATCAAATAGATTTATGCAGAAAATCGATTAAATCAAGTTATAACCTTTTCTCTTCTTCTCTTCCCTGTCTATGATAGAACGCCAACACATCAGAAAGACCTCCTTGTCTTTCTGTGTGGCGATTCTCATTCGGACAAATCTAAAGCGGTAAATTAACCGTGTTTAAAATGAAATAACAAACGCTTGTGGGTCATAAACGAGGGTTTGTTCCCCTGTTGTCGTGTCTGTTATGTAATACCCTGCATAAATCGCCAGTGAACCATCATTAAAATCAGTTAATGCCCCTTGCCATACCGTTATCGTTTGACCTTCTACTAATGTGACCTGTTGTAAGGTTTCTAGGCTAGCCAAATCTCTGTCCCATACTTGCCATGTAGTGGGCGTTAAATTAAATAAATCTACTAAATAGCCTGATTGTATATATGCACCTACCACGATTAAACCGACAGTTTTGCCTATATCTTGGGTATCAGGTTGTAAACGCAGTTGGATAGTACGTTCATCATTGTCAGGGTTTGTAATGACTTGTCCTTGTACTTTTAAGTCATGATGATTTAACACCGTGATGGTAAACTCTTTTTCTGATACCGTTCCGCTTGTATCCGCTTGGGTTTCTACGATGATGGTGTGTTGTGTTGCCGTTTCATAATCAATTTTTTGGGTATCTGCAACAATGAGTAAGTCTTGAATGATTTGGAAACGCCCTTCTGCATCGTCTATCAGGCGGTAATGATAGGTATCTGCTTTTTGTTGTTGCGTGGTGAAGCGTCCGATGATTGAACCATTTAAACTGTTTTCTGCAATGGTTTGTCGGGTTAATTGTAGGTTTAAAGGTAAATTCTCGGTTTGTGTAATTTGCAGGGTAAAATCTTGGTCTATGTATTTGCCCGCAATATCCATTGCCCGTACCGCAACTTGATAATGATGTGTATCATCCGCTTGCAATAAATAACCATTATTTACTTGCAATACATTATCTTGCAATATAAAACGACCTTCATCATTATTTAAGAGTACGTAGTGAAATTGGTCTTGTTTATCAGGGTCAACCGCGCTAATTGTGCCTATTGTTGTTCCACGCGCGCTGTATTCGCTGACCGATGTGTTACTTAACTGTAGTGCCGTTGGTTGACGATTGGTATTGACGGTGAGCGTTATTATTTCGTTTTCAATCAAGGTACTGCCAAAACGATAGCCCAATTTAACGCGAAATTCCCCCGCTAAAAAGGCTAAGTTTCCTGTAAATAATGTCAGCGGTATTTCTTTATTTAAGGCGGTATTTTTGGCTAAAGTAATCGGAATTGTTAAGTTATTTATATTATTAGGTGCTTCCCAATAGTAAGTTACAATAATATCTGCAAATACGCCAACGTGACGGCTATCAGGTTTAATCAATCCTGTAACGGTAATTGTTTCAGGTGCATCTATGCTGATTTGCTCGCCTGTGTCGCCTAATGCCGTTTGAATTAAGCCTGTGATTTCCGCACCTGAAACGGTTAGCAAAAATTGTTTAGTAAAGGATAAGCCTTTGTTATCTACACTGGTGATGCTAATTGAATAACTGGTATTAACCGTTTCAAAAAGTTGTTTAGTTATTAGTTGATTTCCCAATAAGCCAAAACGACCATTGTTATCATTCATTAGTAAATAAGTATGGGTGTCGGTTGGATTTGGGTCTGTCGTGCTGAGTGTGCCAACAACGGTTCCGACAGCATCTTGCTTTAATAACAAGCTATTAGATAAAGTAATATCAGTAGGTGCGCGATTACCATCATCTGGCGTTGGGTCAACAGGTATTGGAGTTACAGGAACAGTTGTGCCTGTGCAAACAATGGTATAACTAGCCGTTAGTTGCGTCGGTGCATTGGTTTTTAATGCTAGCGTGACACTTTCTGTTCCAGCGACACTGGGTAAACAACGAATAGAAATCATTAAGGGATTACCACCGTCTGCAATGATAAAATCGCCCGTGCCACTCAATAAGCTGAAACTGCTGGTATTTGTGCCGATTAGCGGGTCGACTGTCACGGTTAAAGCGGCGTTGCCCGTTTCTAAAATGGTAATTGTTGTTGTCGTTGGTGTACCAACGGGGCTAATGAGTTCTAGTGTGGTATTCGGGGCAGGCGTTGAAGCAAAACCTGCTTGTGGCAGGGCGGTGCCTGTGCAATTAATGGTATAGGTTGCAATGGGTTGTGTTGGGGAATTGGTTCTTAATGTCAGGGTTGCACTTTCTGTACTTGCCGTGCTAGGTATGCAACGAACAGGGATTAATAATGGACTCCCACCATCCGCAACGGTAAAACTTCCCGCGCCATTCATTAAGGTAAAATCGCTAGGGCTGGCTGTCACTAATGGGTCAACTGTTACCAGTAAATCTGCATTGCCTGTTTCAGCGACGCTGATGGTTGCTATGCTTGGTGTACCAACGGTGCTAATGAGTTCTAGTGTGGTATTCGGGGCAGGCGTTGAAGCAAAACCTGCTTGTGGCAAGGCGGTGCCTGTGCAATTAATGATATAGGTTGCAATGGGTTGTGTTGGAGAATTGGTTCTTAATGTCAGGGTTGCACTTTCTGTGCTTGCCGTGCTAGGTATGCAACGAACAGGGATTAATAATGGACTCCCACCATCCACAACGGTAAAACTTCCCGCGCCATTCATTAAGGTAAAATCGCTAGGGCTGGTTGTCACTAATGGGTCAACTGTTACCAGTAAATCGGCATTGCCTGTTTCAGTGACGCTGATGGTTGCTATGCTTGGTGTACCAACGGGGCTAATGAGTTCTAGTGTGGTATTCGGGGCAGGTGTTGAAGCAAAACCCGCAACACTTGCCACTGTTCCTGTACATTCTAAAGGATAATCAACACTTGGTTTATTTGGGTCATCACTCAAAACCGTTAATATTGCCGTGCGTAAACCAACCGCAGATGGCGTGCATCTGATATTGACATCAAGACTTGCGCTGGGTAATAAAACATTATGTCCCAATGGTAACACCGTAAAATCACTGGCATTTGTGCCTGTCGGTGTAGATAGCGTAACGCTTAATGGAACATTACTGTCATCAGTGATTGTTAATGTGGTGACTGAACTTGTGATATTGACAGGACTGCTAAAAGTCAATGATGCGCCCGGTAAAGGCTGGCTGGTATAAACAGGCTGGCTTTCTAAAATAGTAAGTGAATATTCTGATGTTTCTACGGTGCTTAAATTGGTTGCCGTTGCAGAAATATAGGGGTGTCCCGCGACGGGGACATAATTAAATGTAAAATCAGCTACATTATTGATTGTGCTGACGGTCATTCCGCCTAAATAACGTGTTCCGCCACCATGCCCTGAAGTGTGAACATTTGCGGATGGATTGGCAAAAAATTCAAGCCGAAAACTCGTTGCATTTGTACTATTTAATGAACCAATAATTTGATTATTATAGGCATACGCTAACACAGGAAAATTTTGCAACCCATTTACGCCACTATCTCCATCATTCACATCATTACTGGTTACACCATCCGCATCTAAATCAATATCTAATAACCTATTAGCATAAATAGAATTTCTTTTAAACTCATTATTTTTTGACGTGCCTGTTACCGCAATACCCTCTTTACTATTTGCTGCAATTAAACTTTCCTGTATAACATTTAAAGAGGAATCACTGATTAAAATGCCATTTCCCGCATTTGGACGAAATCCTAAACCATGTCCATCAACCCCGATATAACAAGAGATAATAGTATTTCCACCGCCTGACGATAATATAATACCCTGTTGATCAAAGTTTTCTATTATCAAATTGCTGATTGTAGAAGCCCCTGCTGTTATCACTAAACCGCTACTCCCAGCCCCCGCACTTATCCCATCCAAACGAATAACGGGTGTACCCGCCGTGATAAAATCTGGCTCGGATGTCCCATCAATAAATACAAAATCAGTAATTGTCGGTAATGCTGATAACAACACAATCGTATGTGGTAACGTTCCCCCTGAAATATTAAAATTAATGGTATCAATTCCTAATGTTGCATTTGCATCAATGATAGCTTGACGCAATGAACCGCTACCACTATCTGCGGTATTGGTGACTAATAATGGACTCGCCTGCGCATGGCTGATAAAACTCAACCCCACTAACATGCCATAACATAAGGGACGAATCAGTAACCACTTCATATATTTTAATATTTTATCGACACACATTTGCTTGATTCCTATATCCAATGGTCTATGAATTACGTTTAAGTATAGAGAACAGCACACCGAAAAAGTATGCTTTTCATTACCTATTACCGCTATACTACACAACGAATATGAAAAAATTATCTTTTATAACTAGATAGATAAATAAATATAACCAATAAACCTAAGAAAAAGCCATTAATTTTCCCTCACATCCTTTATATACTGACCGCTTTTGACCAAAGGAAAATGCTACATGAGTGCAACTATTATTGAACAAGCTACCCCTCGCCTCCAACGCTCAGAATTAGCCGTACCGGGTTCAAATCCCGCTTTTTTCGAAAAATCTGCCCAATCGGATGTGGACTGCATTTTTTTAGACCTAGAAGACTCCATCGCCCCTGACGAAAAAGAAAAAGCCCGTAGTAATGTTGTTGCCGCACTCAACGATATAGATTGGGGCAAAAAAACCATGCTCGTGCGGATTAATGGTTTAGATACCCACTACATGTATAAAGATGTTATAGACATCGTCGAAAATTGCCCGCGTTTAGACATGCTATTAATCCCTAAAGTTGGTGTACCTGCAGACTTATACGCGCTCGACATGCTAGTAACCCAAATTGAAAACGCCAAAAAACGCACCAAACGCATTGGTTTTGAAATTCTCATAGAAACCGCATTAGGCATGGCAAACGTTGAAGCCATCGCCCAAGCCAGCAAACGCCTAGAAGCCATGAGCTTTGGTGTTGCCGACTATGCCGCCTCCACCCGCGCGCGGACAACCGTCATTGGTGGCGCGCACCCCGAATATGGTGTATTAACAGATAAAGCAAACGATGGTAGCCGTGATTTCCATTGGAACGACATGTGGCATTACGCACAAGCCCGCATGGTTGTTGCCTGTCGTGCTTATGGCTTACGTCCTATTGATGGTCCTTTTGGCGATTTTAGCGACCCAGATGGTTACACCGCTGCCGCCAAACGCGCCGCGATTCTTGGCTACGAAGGCAAATGGGCAATTCATCCCTCTCAAGTTGCCTTAGCTAATGCGGTTTTTAGTCCATCCGAAGCAGAAGTTACCAAGGCAAAGCGTATTTTAGAAGCGATGGCACAAGCACAAAAAGAAGGAAAAGGTGCGGTGAGTTTGGATGGACGCTTAATAGATGTCGCCAGTATCAAAATGGCAGAAAATTTGATTCAAAAAGCGAAAACAATCGGGATGTAAGCAACAGGATAAAGACGCTAATTATCGCTTTAGGGTTTTATGTTGCTTTTCAATGACAAGTGTTAGAAACGGATACCACCGCTCAACGCGGTGGTGTCCGTGCTGTTTTTACACGTGATTTACTACGCCTTCTACAGGTATTATCTTTGCTACAGACTGCTTTTTTCCTTGTCCTAACATTAATAAGCAAGGTGTAAGCACCAACGTTAATAAGGTCGCAAAAGTTAAACCGCCTGCAATCGCCGTTGAAAGTTGCGTCCACCATTGCGTAGAGGGTGCGCCAAAGGTTATATCGCGGGTGATAAAATCAATATTTATCGCGAAAACCATAGGAATTAAGCCTAAAATCGTTGTAAATGTAGTCAAAAATACGGGGCGTAACCGTTGGGCGCAGGTGCGAAGAATCGCCTCTCTTAGCAAATACCCCTCTTGTCGTAACACGTTAAACGTATCAATCAAAATAATATTGTTATTTACCACAATCCCCGCTAACGCAATAATCCCAATCCCACACATAACCACACCAAACGGTTGTTGCGTAATCAGCAAGCCAAGTAGTACGCCAACGGTTGAGAAAATAATCGCACTCAGAATTAAACCTGTTTGATAAAAGTTATTAAATTGCGCAACTAAAATCAATGTCACCAGAAAAATCGCCACAAAAAACGCATTACCTAAAAAGGCTTGGGTTTCACGCTGGTCTTCCTCTTCACCTTTAAACGTCACTTTAATGCGGGGGTCTGCTTGTCCTTCTGCCAATCCTGCGCGGATTTCGTTTAACTTATCATTCACCAACACCCCTTCTGCAACCGCCGATTTAATAGTTAGCACACGCTTTTCATCGCTACGTTTGAGCGTCCCAACTTGGGCTTGGGCTTGACGTTCTACAAATAGACTAATCGGTACTAAACCCGAAGCGGTACTGATGCGTAACTGGTCAAGCTCATCAACGCTACGGTTTTCCGTCGGATAGCGGACGCGAATATCCAATTCTTCATCCGCATCATCAGGGCGATATTCACCAACTTTAATGCCATTGGTAACTAATTGAATACCATTCCCAACCGTTAGAATATCCGCACCAAAACGGCTAGCTTGTTCGCGGTCAACCAACAATTTCCAATCAATACCGGGCAAAGGGCGATTGTCTTCAATATCCACCAAGCCCTCTAAAGTTTTTAATTTATCTACTATTTGTTTCGTCGCGGGAATAAGCAACTCAGGATATTGCGCACTGACTTGTAGTTGAATCGGTTTACTGTCGCCCGGCCCTGAAGGGGGTTTGCGTACTTCAATCACAATACCTGCTAAATCTTTGGTGCGTTGACGAATCTCTGTAAAAATTGCCTCCGCAGGACGACGTAATTTCCAGTCGACAAGCTCCAACTGAATCACGCCTATCGTATCTTCAGGGGTATCATTGCGACTAAGTACCCCACTACTTGCATAAATATTTGCAAATTCATGCATATTTAAAATACGGGCTTCCACCTCTTTCACCAATTTATCCCGCTCTTCTACGGACAAATCACCCCGCGTCCGAACATGAACAACCGCTTGTTCAGGTTCTACTTCAGGGAAAAATTCCACCCCTTTACCATAAGCACCATAAAGCATATAAGTGCCAACTAAGGTACACAATGCAAGAAATAAGACTTTTAACGGGTGTTTTAGCAAAAATCCTAACACATGAATATAAAAACCCGTTATTCCGCGTATGCTCTCTAACGGGGCATTATCATGATTGGGCAATGGTGTGCTATTTGCCTTACCAATCAATGCACCCAATGCAGGCATGAATAATAAAGCGACAATCAACGACGCGCTTAATGTTGCAATAACCGTAATTGGCAAATACTTCATAAATTCGCCAACGACACCGGGCCAAAACAACAGAGGAAAAAACACGGCTAAGGTTGTAAGCGTAGAAGTAATAACTGGAATTGCCATGCGTTTTGCGGCCAACCCATAGGCTTGAGCGCGAGGCATTCCTTCCATTAAACGGCGGTCGGCATATTCCGTGACAACAATCGCACCATCAACCAACATTCCTGACGATAAAATAAGGCTGAATAAAACCACGATATTCATGGTCAGCCCTAAATAATAAATAATTAAAATACCTAATAAAAAAGAACCGGGAATAGAAATAACGACCAATGTTGCAGTACGTAAACCCAACGCAGCTAAAACAACAATAGCAACCAATAAAACAGCCGTTAAAACATTATTTTGTAAATCTGCCAAAATGTTACGTACATCAGTAGAACGGTCTTGAATAAAATTAATTTGCACCGTAGCAGGAAAATCTTGTTTTTCTGCTTCTACCACTGAACGCACTTGCTCAATAGTATCAATAATATTAGTACCGACCCGTTTTTTAATTTCTAACGCTAACGCAGGTTTACCATTTACCCGCGCATAAGACGTAGGGTCTTTAAACGTGCGATGGATTTCCGCCACATCACCTAAAGTAATAACACGTTGCCCATCAACTTTTATCGGTAAGCTACTAATATCTTGCAAGGTTTCAAATACACCGGGAATTTTAACATTAAACCGCCCTTGTCCTGTATCCAATGCACCAGCGGCAATCAATTGATTATTCCGCTGAAATAACGCTAACACCTCAGCATAATTCAGGTTATAACTTTCTACGTGCAACGGGTCGATAATCACCTCTAATACTTCTTCTCTATCCCCTGTAATATCAACCTCTAATACGGAAGGCACGGATTCAATTGCATCTTTTAACTGGCGCGCCATACGCAATAACGCCCGTTCTGGCACATCACCCGCTAACGTCACGACGAGAATAGGAAATAACGCAACATTTACCTCATTAACAGTAGGTTCTTCAGTTTCACTAGGCAATTTTGCCTTAGCAATATCCACTTTTTGCTGCACATCACGCAAGGCTTGCTCACTATTAAACCCCGCGTCGAATTCCAACATTACCGAAGCATGACCTTCGCCTGCTGTCGCGGTCATTTCCTTAACCCCTTCAATAGTACGCAACTCCTTCTCTATTGGACGCACTAACAAACGCTCTGCATCTTCAGGCGAAATGCCTTCATGCGACAAAGAAACGTAAATGATAGGAATCGCAACATCAGGGTCAGATTCTTTAGGGATATTGATATAGGCGGATGTGCCAGAAATAAGAATAAAAGCCAATAGTAACAAGACAACGCGCTTATTATAAATCGCCGCGTCGATAAGGGCATTCATAAGGGAAGATTCCTTTATAGCTTAAAATTTTGGCAACACAGACAAACGCATCTATGCTGTAACTGGCTTAAAGTATATTGGAAAAATAACAAAATGTAGCGTAAAAATAATATCCATCGTGTTTTGATGGCATTCTTAACTCATTTGAAACAAGCCATGTCCTTCAAGCACTATTTTTCTTGCCTGCAATAAATGATGATGAACATGGCTAGTGAGAATAACTGCCCCGCCTGTTTCACAAAAATGATGTAAATTATCAATCACTAACTTAGCAGATTTATCATCTAAGCCTGCGGTAGGTTCATCTGCTAATAACACTTGTGGTTTTGTAAGCAACACCCGCACTAAAGCAAGACGGTTTTGCTGTCCCCCTGATAAAGAAGACGCATCACGCTCTAACGCAACATCTTGCAAACCAACCCGTTGTATAGCAAGGCGTAAATCGGGTGGTGTTGGTACATATTCTTGTCGGGCGAGTAATCTTTCTTGTTGAATTTGAAAGTTTCTAAAGGGATATAATAAGTTATCTTCTACTGTTCCCGACATCATCACATTTTTTTGTGGTAACAATGCAATTTCAGCTCGCCAATGATGTACGGGAACATCTTGATATAACATGCCATTTAAAAATAACTTACCCTCAGTAATGGGACGCATCCGCGCCAACGCCCACAACAAGCTACTTTTACCACAACCTGACGCACCCATTAAATGGACTAACTCGCCCATCCGTAAAATTAAGGAGCAAGTAGAACCACCCCGTAAAATAATTTTACGTTGTTCACGTAAACCCCGTTCTAGGGCTATGGATTCGGCATAAAGAAGGGGGAGAATTTTAGGATACCTCTGCAAGTTTTTGACGTAAAAAGTGCGTTGTTACAAAAGCAAAAGCGGGCTGTTCTGGCATATTCTCAATTTTATTAATTTCTCCATTAATCAGTGAAACTAAATCAATTTCTTCTGAATCTGTTTCTTCTTCTAAAGAATCAGTAAATTCTTCTACATTCTCAAATGTTTTAATACGGGATTCTTTTAGTTTTTTTGCATTCAAATTTAATATTCGAATCGTTTCATTGCATTCATTTTCATCTATTAAAATAGTGCCATCTTCTAAATAAGAAACCCGATTTTCACAGCTGAATACTTCATAATCATGTTTTGGTTGGTGTGCATTACGTATCCAGCCATTTACTAAAATAGGTTGAATTGTGATTTTTTCATTCTTTTTATGCGTATCACAAAATAATTCATTGGGGTTGTATTTTATCTTAATTTCCGTTTTAGCTGGGATTATATCTGTTTCTTTTAAATGGAGATAACGTGGAACAATGACCTTTTGCGTATCAACATTATATTGTTCTGCAACCACCTTTCTTGTTGTTTCATAAGGTAAATATAATGGTGTATCGCCTTTTCCCCCTTTGCATGATGCGTAAAGATTTGAATAATCAAAAGTCATTGCAGGAAATAAGCTTTTAGGGTTTAAATGCTCTATTATCAACTCATCCAGTTTTAATTGAGTCCCACAATAACAGCAAAGCCCCTTTTGTTCTTGATAAAGCTGTTTTTTTAAAGATTCTTTATCAAGTCCGCCAATTTTCCATAAAGATTCACCATTAGCATTCGCAAGTTGTGCGTTTTTAAATGCACTATTTCCTTCGATTTCTCGATGTATTGACTGTTGCCAATTCGTTAAAAGTTCAGAATCAGCAACATCTGTTTGTGTAATAGTGATATTTAGTTTTTTAATTGGAATCATATTATTTTTTGCTGACAATTAATTTTTTAGCATCTAATCGGCTTTTTAATTTATTTAATTCTTCATCTTCTGGATTAATTTCAGCTTCTAATTCAGAAATTAAATTGTCTGCTTCTTCAATCTGTTTTCTAGCAATTGCACTGCGTAAGGTTTCCAATTTATCTTTTATTTCGGGTTCTCTTTCTGGAACTCCCATAAAATCATCGGCAATTGTATTTAAATCCGCGCCGTATGGATTTTCTTTTGTCGGGTCAATTTCAACAAATACGACTTGCTTTGTTTCTTTGACTGCCCGATAAATAAAATAATTATCCTTGTTTTTCAAAGAGGATAGACCGATTACAGAATGACTCGTAACAACAAACTGCAAACAAGGGAATGTTTCAGTTAAAACCCGTAAAATATTCCGTTGCCAATTTAGATGCAGATAATAAGTATCAATTTCATCAATTAATACAATTCCATGTAACTCTTCAATTGTGTTTGCTTGGTAACGTTTTCCGCGTGTGTTTTGATTGCGTAAAAAGGAGTTTTTATCGTTTTTATATGCGGTTTGATGAGCTGCTAAGGCACTGTATAAGCGCATGACTAAGCGACCTACCCAGATGAAAATATTGGTATAGCCTTTACTGAGCAAATCTAAAGAAATCCCATCGGGCATGTCGGGGGTGCAGATAATAATGTCTTTTTTCCCTGTTGCAGGGTCGTGAACGGCACTTTTTAAGCGAATGGCGTTTGCATCAGTGTCAGAAATAATTTTAGAGAAAATATCAAAAAACCAATTGATTTGTAATAAATTATCTTCGCGGATTTTGGCATCAGGTTGACGATATAAAGCAACTATCCATTCTACTAAATCATTTTTCCAGTTTGCAATGTCGCGGTCTTCTATTAAATCAATCACATCGTTTAAATTCGGTTCGACAATTTTCCCCACTGACTTTTGAGCGCGTTTCTTGCCTTGTGGAAAACCTAATACTAAGTCAATAAAGCGGTTTTCACTGGACAATAACCATTCATCCTCATTATCAACAAAGGTTTTTACAGTTACGCCCCGCAATTCTGTTTGATTAAATTCAATTATCTGACTTTGTACAGCATTAATTTGTAAATTTAAGTAAATAGAACCACTGTTACAAAATTGTTTTGTACCATCAAACTCTGTTTTTAAAATGCGTAAATAATCTTGAACAAGTTCAGTATCTAATGTTCCTGCAATACCTGATAAAGCCAGCGCAATCGCTTTTAAAATTGTTGATTTACCGCTACCGTTTTCACCAATAAAAATCGTAACTTGTCTGCTTAAGTCAATGCCAAGGCTTTCAAAATGTCCGATATTTTCTAATTGTAAAGAATGCAGTTTTAACGGCTTACCGATTTCGGTTAAAGTTTTTATTTCAGCACTTTCTAATTTTTGACGTAATAAAGTCGTAAATTTTAAAGCCTGTAAAAACTCAGTTTCAGGAATAAAACTAAAATCGGCTATTTGATTACCTTTAAAGGCTAAATAGTCATCAATTTGGGTTTTATCGATTAAAAATGCGTCTAAAGCACTTTGCCAATCTTGCGAGTAAGTTTTTTTCCACTGTTTTCCATCAGTTGATTGAATAAACCCGTCGAGCAATTGCGTTATATCTTGTAAAAAATCAGTTTTTTCATGGGAATCATTGCCATTAAAAGTAATTGTGAGTTGTTGTTCTAAATCGATTTCGATAGCAATAGTTGGCATTTGATTGGTGCTATCAATGCCTTTCCAGAAAGAAAAATATAAAAATTCTTCTTCTCCTAAAAACCAATAACCTTTAGAAAGTCGCCCTTGTTCATCATTATGATGTGTGCGCAGAGTAAAAAATAATTGCGGATTGTTTTCACGCTTTTGTAATAGAAATTGTAAAATAGTTTTATGTAACTGATTAATAACAGAAAAAATGCCCGTGTTATCTGTTTCTGTGCTAATAGTTTCTGCGAGATTTATTAAACTTTGTGTTGTTTTCGGATGCTCAAAACCCAGTTTACCCTCTCGTATTGCAAGTGCTTGCTGATGCAACTGTTTTGCTTCTGCGTGCTTTCCCTGTTTTCGATAGGATTCAGCAAGATTATTTAACCCTGTAGCAATAGCAACATGTTCATTACCAAATTTATTTCGCCAAATGGCTAACGCTTTATCATAAAACTCGTTTGCTTTGGCATAATCGCCTTGGGCTTGATAAATAGTGGCGAGATTATTAAGGCTAGAAGCCACATCAGGATGTTGCGAACCGAAGAGCTTTTCGCGAATGGCTAAGGCTTTTTCGTGAAATTCTGTCGCCTTGGCATAATCGCCTTGGTCTGAATAAATAGTAGCGAGATTATTAAAGCTAGAAGCCACATCAGGATGTTGCGAACCGAAGTGCTTTTCGAAAATGGCTAAGGCTTTTTCGTTAAATTCTATCGCCTTGGCATAATCGCCTTGGGCTTGATAAATAGTGGCGAGGTTATTAAGGCTACCAGCCGTATCAGGATGTTGCGAACCAAAGTGCTTTTCAAAAATGGTTAAGGCTTTTTCGTTAAATTCTATCGACTTGGCATAGTCGCCTTGGGCTTGATAAATAATTGCGAGAATTCCTAGACTCGTGGCCATATCAGGATGTTCCGAGCCTAATATTTTCTTTTGAATTGGAATGGCTTTATTTAATAAGGTTTCTGCTTTTGTATAATTTCCTAAATTATCCAAGGCATTTGCAGCATTGACTAAACAGCTTGTATAACTTTGTTCTTGTCCTTTTATGCCCTTAAATAGTTCCGAAGCCTCTAAAAAATTATCAACTGCTTGTTGATAGTTAGCTGTATTTAGCGCGTGTTCTCCTGCTTCAGCTTTTTCATTTGCTAAACGTAAGCGTTTATTAAAATTCATTTTTTTATCTCTATTCTTCAGATACAAAAAACCGACAAAGTTGTATTGTTGTCGGGCGTTGCATTCATTTTTCAATAGTAGTTATTCGCAAGGGCTAAATAAACAATCTATTGTTTGTTTTGGTGTTGGTGCAGACAATTATACGCCCTAGTCCATCGTTAAAATTAATCATCATTCAGTAATCCCTGACCGCTGGGGATATTAATCAATCGTGCTTCAAGGCTTTCTGCTATGGGTAATGCCATTCGTGGGCAGGTTTGGTACATGGGGAGTTTGTGTTGTAACGTCCATGCGGGGCGGGTCATGATGCCGTGTTGGTTGGTGTGGGTTAATAGGGCGGTTTGTTGGTCTGCGTAAAGCTTGTCTAGTAATAGGGCGTTTAGCCAGTAATTCCCTTTTGTATCCGCAGGTTCGCAAAAAATATGCACGCCTTCTATAGCTGCAAAGGCTTGTTGATAGCGGTGTGCTAGTTGACGCTTTGCGTTGAGAAAGTTGGGGAGTTGTTCTAGCTGCGCACAGCCTAATGCGGCGTTAATATTTGGTAAACGGTAGTTATAGCCGAGTTGGTCATGGTCAAATCGCCATGCGTGTGGGATTTTTGCGGTGGTGGTTAGGTGTTTGGCTTGTTTGGCAAGGGTGGCATCGTTGGTGAGAATTGCACCGCCACCGCCTGTGGTAATGACTTTGTTGCCGTTGAAACTTAAGGCACTGAGTTTGCCATGATGTCCGACATGTTGCCCTTTGTAGTAAGAGCCTAATCCTTCTGCGGCATCTTCAATAAGGGTTAGGTGGTAGCGTTGACAGAGGTCTTGTAAGGGGTCTAGGGCGACGGGGTGTCCGAATGTGTGCATGACGAGTAGGGCGCGTATCGGGCGGTGGGTGTGTTTGTTGTAGCATACGTCATTTTTTAGGTAGGCGATGGTTTGTAGGTAGTCGGCTAGTGCGATGGGGTCAACGCCTAGTGTGTGTTCGTCGCAATCGACAAAGTGGGGTATGGAGCGACAGTAGGCGATGGCGTTGGTGCTGGCGATGAAGGTGAGCGCGGGGGTTAGTATTTCGTCGTCAGTTTGTACGCCTGCGAGTAGTAGGCAGATGTGTAGGGCTGCTGTGCCGTTGACGGTGGCGATGGCGTGGTTAATGTCTGTATATTCGGTAAGTTGTTGTTCAAAGCGGTCGACGAATTTGCCAACGGAGGATACCCAGCCTGTGTCTAAACATTCTTTGACGTATTCCCATTCGCGCCCTTTAAATTGGGGTTCGTGTAGGGCAATAAAATCGCGTTGTGGTAAACAGGTTTTTAATGTTTCTGTAATCAAAGGGATATTTAATGCCATTGCCCTGCTCACTTTATAGGTTGTAAATATTTGCTTTGTAACGACGTAAATTGTCGGGATTGGTGAACCAGTGTATGGTTTCTTGTAGGCCGCGTTTAAAGCCGTCTAAGCCTGCGTATTCGGGTTGCCAGCCTAGTATATCGCGGGCTTTTTGGTTGTCTGCCCAGAGTCGTTCTACTTCGCTTTTTTGGGGTCGTAAGCGCACGGTTTCTTCTTCAATATTGACGTTGACATTCATTAGGTCGGCTATGTGGCGTACGGTATCGCCAATGCTGACTTCGTAGTTGCTGCCTATGTTAATGACTTCGCCTAGACAGTTGTCTGTCGTTAAAAAGGCCATAAAACCGCGCACGGTATCGCGAACGTAGTTGAAGTCGCGGGTGGGGTGTAGCGCACCGAGTTTGAGTTGGTGTTGTCCGTTGGCGATTTGGGTGATTATTGTTGGAATCACGGCACGGGCGGATTGACGTGCGCCGTAGGTGTTAAAGGGGCGGATGATGGTAACGGGGGTGTTAAAGGCTTGGTAGTAGGAGAGGGCGAGTTGGTCTGCACCGATTTTGGTTGCGGAGTAGGGGGATTGTCCTTGTAGGGGGTGTTGTTCGGTAATGGGGACAAAACGCGCGGTGCCATAAACTTCGCTGGTGGAGGTGTGGATAACTTTTTGTACGTTTAGTTCGCGTGCGGCTTGGACGATGTTGAGTGTGCCGTTGATGTTGGTTTCTACGTAGGTAGCAGGGGAGTGGTAGGAGTAGGGGATGGCGATAAGGGCGGCAAGGTGCATGACAACATCGCAGCCTTGCATGGCTTGTTTAACGCCAAAGGGGTCGCGGATGTCGCCTGTGAAAACGTCGAGTTGTTCGCGTGTGGATTTGTCTATGTGGTCTAACCAGCCCCATGTGTTGAATGAGTTGTATAGGACAAATGCGCGCACGTCATGCCCTGCGTGTATGAGGGCTTCGGTTAAGTGTGAGCCAATAAAGCCATCTGCGCCTGTAACCAGTATTTTCATGGTGTTGTCTGTTGTTTTAGCGGTTGAATGATGTTGGGGATAACGGTTGCCGTTGGTACGGTTGATGAGACGGTATCTGTGGTTTCTACGGTTAGGCGTTCTCTAAAGGATTGGGTAATTTCTTGCGCTTCAGCGTCGTTGCTGATGACGTAGGGGACAATAATGGCAATGAGTTCTGTGCGCGTTTTGTTGCTACTTTCGGTTTTAAATAGACTGCCGATAATGGGGATGTCTTTTAAAATGGGTACGCCGCTGTCGCCTGTGTCGCTGTTGCTAGAAATCAGTCCGCCGAGTAGAACTGAGCCGCCGTCGTTAAGGGTTAATTTGGTGGCGATACTGCGATTAAAAATGGAGGGTGAGTCTATACCGCTAAATTCGTTTGTTGAGGCATTGCTGACTTCTTGGTTAATGTCTAGGTCTATGCGGTTGCCTGCGTGAACGATGGGTTTAACGGTTAGTATCACGCCTGTATTGCGGTATTGAATTTGTTGCAGAATGGTTGAGTCGCTTTGTTGGCTGGAGTCGCTGGATTGGCTGGTTACGATGGGAACTTCTGTGCCTACGTTAATCGTGGCACTTTCGCCACTTTTAACCATGATACGCGGGGAGGATAGGAGGCTAACACGGCTGTTGCTGGCGAATGCGCCAAGGAGTGCGCGGGTTTGTCCTGCGTTGTCTATGGTGTAGGTTAGTCCTGAGTTGCTTGTGCTTAGGGCAATTGTTGAGAGTGTGCCACCTAAGGTACTGCCAAGGTCTATCCCTTTTGCAAGCCATTCAATGCCAAATTGTTCTTGGTCGGTAAGCGTTACTTCTGCAAGGGTGACTTCTATTAGGGTGAGTTTGGGGGGTTGGTCCATTTGTTTTAGGATGGGGAGTAGGTATGCCCATGATTCGGATGAACCTTGATAGAGTAGCGCGTTGCGGTTGGTATCAACGACAAGTTTACGACTGGTGGTTGTGGTGGTCGTGCTGGTTGTGGTGCTTGGTGATACGTTGGTTGGCGGTGTTGTATTTGGCACATTAGCGGGTCGGTTGGTGTTTGGTGTTGCGGCGGCAACGACACCATCTAGCAGTGGTGTTAGGACTTTAGCAAGGTTTTCTGCTTGGGTATTTTGTACGGGGTAGAAATATAAGCTGTCACCGACTTTTTTGTTAATCGTGCTGTTGGGGGCATCTAGGGTTTTTACCCATTGTTTGACATGTTCGATAACGCTTGCATCATTCGCAAAGGTAATCAGGGCATTACTGGCTTTTAATGGGAACATGATAATGCTTCCCCCGCTGCTAGCTCCACCCGATACTGCAAATCCTTCTGAGGCGAGTACGCTGGTTAATTGTGTGGTTAATTCTTCTGCACTTAAGAAAACGGGTTCAATGCGGACGCTGTGACGACTGCGCATAAAGGGTTGGTCTAAAAATCCAATGATGTCGACAGCACTGCGAATGAGTTCGGGTGTTCCGAGTAGTACCATCGCGTTACGTTCAGGGTCTTCTATCATTTGTAGTTTTGGGTTGTTATAAATCTGGCGTAACCAGCCTGCAACTTGTGTATTACGCACAACTTTTAAGGGAACAACTTGAAAGATAGGGCGATGTGATATAGGTACGTTGGGTAGTGTTGTCCCTGTGACGAGTAATGGGGGGACGATGTTGGTATTGTTCGCTGAGGGAACAAAGCGGAGCATATCACCTTGTAGTACGATTGCAACGCCATAATTTTCTAGCACTTGGTTAGCTAATTTATACAGTTGTATAGGGGTTTGTGAGTCAACAACACGCAGGGTAACAAGGTCTTTTTTGGCTTGTAAACTGGCTTCAATTTCAAAAGATACCCCTAGTAGGTTGCCATACACTTCGTTAATGAAGGCAGGCAGTGGGAGGGCTTCAACGCTAATTTGCAATGGTTGATTATGTGCAAAAGTGGGAATGTAATCTTTAACTTCTCCTCCAACACTGGATAAAGTCAATGGATAGCGCGGGGTGTCTTGAAAATGGGTTGTGTCGCGCGGTTCTTCTTTTTTTTCTTCAACTTGTGTGGCATTGGAGTAGTTGACAGCGGGCGCACGTAAGGGGGTTGGTATGCGCATATCTTGTGCGGGTGGTAACACACATGCAGATAAGAAGATAACAGTGTATATAAAAAGTAGGGCATTTTTAGACATGGGAGGTTAAACAGTTAAATAACGCTGAGAGATAAGTTAGGAAGTTGGTTTAGGCGCGTACAACTTAAGGGTTTCTTCTGTGTCTGTTCGTTGTAAAGTCACGGTATTCTTGTCAATGGAAATAACAACTGTTTCATCAGGTAAGGTATCTTTTATGGTGTAACGGGTTATCTTTTGACCATCAGAAAGCAGAATATACTGTTTTCCGCCTTCTTTGACGATACCGACAAGTTGTAATTTATTGGTAGATTGATTTTTATTTGTTTTTGATGCGTTTTCTAGCTCTTTTCCCCATGGTTGCAGTGTGTTCAGTTTAGCATAAAGTGCTTGTGCTTCTATGGGGGCGGCTAAGGTTGGCAATTGCCATTCATCTTCTGGCGTTGGTGTTTGTAAATTGCGTGTCGGTTCAGCAACCCCTAGATATAATGCTCCTGCACTGCATAGGGTAATAGCCAGTAACCAGTTAATTACTTGGCGATTATTGGTAGGAATCAGTTTCATGAATTTGCAGACGGTAGAAAATAAGCAGTAACAACGAGGGTAAAGCGCATGGATTGTCCTGAACGGATTTCAAACCGTTCAATAATCAGCCATTGTGGATTTTGCGTGATGGCGAGCAGTAAGGTATTAACGCTATTCACACTAAATGGGGCTTCTACTTGTGCCGTTACTTGCCATAAATTAAGTGCGGTTTGTGTGGCATCAATTGCTGCTTCTGCTTTAATACGCGGTTCTTTAATGCCCGCAACTTTTAGTTGATTACTTAACCATGCTTGCACATTGGCTTGTGCTAACCCTTTACTATTAGCAAGCCATAAATGACTTTCTGTATCCAGTCGTAAGGTTTGTACTTGTTGCTTGCGTTCTAACCAGTATTGTTGCTGGGTAATGCTTTGTAATTGCGCTAGGCGTTTATTCGCTTCTGTGTATTCTCCCATTACTTTGTATCGGTAATCATTTAATAACAAAAGACCATAAGCAGAGAGAATAAAAAGAATGAACCATAAACCAAGTCGTAGGCGAATATTATTTTGTAACTCAGTAACTAAAGGAGTGGACATGCGAGCAGATAAAAGCCAATAAGGAGGGACAAATAGTATCAGTATCTACGTGATGACGGATAGTTAAAAATCTGTTTGAATCAGGATTAGCCGAATTTTCAGATTTGAAAAATGCACTCATTTAATAATGATACGGCTCTCACCGTTTTAAAGTCGTGTTATTCACGCTAACCACGTTTAAGCAACACATACACAGCACCTGTTCCACCATCAACAGGACGGGCTGAACAGAAGGCCAGCACTTCATCACGCTGACGTAACCAATGGTTGACCTTGATTTTTAAAATAGGTTGTTTCTGCCATGAGCCATAACCTTTACCATGAATAATGCGCGCACAACGAATATTACGACTTTGACAATAATGTAAAAATTCTGCAATGGCTTCACGCGCTATAGGCACAGTCATACCGTGTAAATCTAATTCTGTCTCAATGCTCAACTGTCCGCGTCGTAATCGACGGAACAAAGTTTGCTGAATGCCTGAGCGTAAAAATAATAACTCCTCACCTGTTTCTAATTCTGCTGGGTCATAAGCATCTGACAGCATATCTTCTTTAACTTGGGCATCTTCTAAAAATCGTTGGCGGGGGATAGGACGCGGGCGAGGTGACGTATCTAAAACACGATTAGCAGGTGGATTTGGCTTTACCCCAGATTGTTGCATCAATGTATGAAACAAGATGCTGTCATCTGATTTGTTTTTATCATCATCACTAGCCATGCACTAGTTGCCATCTGCTTATAATTAGCATAGTTAACGCCATTAGTTAAAAGAATAAAGTGTGTTATTGTCATTGATAAAATAGCCCGTCTCAAAAGCCACAATAAACAGGATGTGGAAAATAGCATAAGATGTGGGAACTGTGGAGTCCATAAACAAATAAGGCAAGTGGAATGTCCAACTTGGTAAAATCAAGAAAGTAATACGGATATAACTGTTTCAAACAATATTATCCGTTATCCGTCTTTTTTGATATTTTTGCAGAAAGTCTGATTTTATCCAAAATAAAATCCTTAAGATTTTAATGCTAGTTTAATGCTATGATTTATATTATAAATGATTAGTTATTCATAATACGCTAACAATAGAAACTGCTATGGCTGCTCATGATTTCTTTAACCATGTCACCGCGTTACTCTGTGTAATAGACACGACAGGGACAATTATCCAAGCAAATCCTGCATGGGAAACTAACTTGGCGCGACAACCTGTTGTCAATACTAATTTACTGTCATGGTTACACCCAGATGAACAGCAGACGATTCAAAAAACCCTAACCACCCTCTTTGCGCAACATAAGACCAGTATTAACTTTGTTGGACAGTGGCGCGTTGCTGACGAACAATATCACTGGTTGCAATGGTCACTGAATAGCGTCCCTCAACAAACCTATTACTACGCAGTTGCTACCGATATTACCGAACAAAAACAAATAGAAAAAAAACTAAGAGACAGCGAAGAACGTTTCCAACTGGCTATGCAAGGTGCAAATCATGGTATGTGGGATTGGAATTTACTCACCAATCGAGTACATATTTCCGCACGTTGGAAATACATGTTAGGCTATCAAGATGATGAAATTCCTGATGAATTAGACGAAATCAGCCGTTTTGTTCACCCTAACGATTTTGCGCGTATGTGGAATACTTTAGAAGCCTATTTGGACAAAAAAATTGCTGATTACGAAGGAACATACCGCTTAAGACATAAAGACCAAACCTATCGTTGGATTCTTATTCGCGCGGCAGCCTTGTGGAATGAAGAAGAAATTCCCTATCGAATCGTTGGTATTTATGTCGATATTTCTGAACATAAACGTATCGAACACGCACTACAAGAAAGCCAAACCCTACTGACTACCATTTTTGAAGTGAGCAAAATTGGAATTTGCGTTACTGATGAAAAAGGTCTGTATGTTCGCGTTAATCCTGCGTACTGCCAACTTTATGGCTATCAGCCTGAAGAATTGATTGGTCATTCAGTTACACGGGTTATTCCACCAGAAAAACATACCATTTGGCTTGCGCGTTATAACGCCTTGTTAGCGGGTGAACAGGAAACACAGGAAACAGAAGGTGAATGGCACATCCAAAACCGTCAAGGTAAGAAACTCAATATCTTATTTACCAGCTCACGCCTGCCACAAACGAATGGACAATTACTGCTTCTTACAACATTAATCGATATTACGGAACGTAAACAAGTTGAAGAAGAGCGCGGTCGACTGTTTAATTTTTCTGTGGATATGCAATCTATTAGCAACTTTCAGGGCTATTTTACCGAGTTAAACCCCGCATGGGAGCGAATACTGGGCTGGACAAAAACAGAATTATTGGCAAAACCCATTTTGAATTTTATTCATCCCGACGACCACGAGATAACGCGCCAAGTGGTACGTAAAATGATGGCGGGTAATATTATATTTGATTTTGAAAACAGATATTTATGTAAATCGGGTGATTACAAATGGGTTTCATGGACAGCCTACCCACTCGTCGAACAACAAAGCGTTTATGCCATTACCCGCGACATTACCGAACGTAAGCAAGCAGAACAAGCCTTGCGCCAAAGTGAAGAGCGACTACGGGCAGTTATTAATGTTGCACCTATCATTTTATTTGTTATTGATAAACAAGGAAATATTCAATTTTCACAAGGGAAATCATTAGGTGCGTTAGGCTATCAAAGCAATGAATTAGTGGGTAGCTCCATTTTCCAAGTGTTGGATGGTTTTCCCGCAGAAGTGAATTGTATCGAAACCGTTTTTGCAACAGGTAACACATTAAGTAATATTACAAAATTAAAAGAGCTGGTCTTAGAAAATAAATACATTCCATTATTGGGAGAAAATCGAGAAACTATTGGCTTAGTTGCTGTTTCTATTGATATTACAGAACGCTATCGACTAGAGTCAGAATTGCGCGATACAGTTAGCGAATTAGAAGTTATTATTGAAAACAGTATTATAGGCATCGCTTATGTTAAAAATAATCATTTTATTCGGGTTAATCATAAACTAGCTGATTTAATTGGGTATCCACCTGATGCGTTATATCGAATGACCTTTGATGAATTATGTGTACAACCAACAGATTGTGAAAAAATTACGCAACAGGCAATGGCGCAATTTCAACGCGGCGAAAATTTTACGACAGAGTATTTAATTCATACCAAAAATAATAAACCCTTTTGGGCGCGACTTGTCGGCACTGCCGTTGACCCCGCTATGCCCGAAAAAGGGGATATTTGGATGATAGAAGACATCACCGTACAAAAACAGGCTGAACAAGATTTACAACTCACCGCCACGGTTTTTGAAACCACTGCCGATGGTATTTTTATTACAGATTTATCTAACCATTTATTAAGAGCAAACCCTGCTTTTAGTCGGATTACAGGATATAACCTTGAGGAAGTATTGGGTAAATCCACGCATTTTTTATCATCAGGACGACACGATAAAGAATTTTATCAACAAATCTGGCAAAGTATTGAACAAACAGGACATTGGCAAGGAGAGATTTGGAATCGGAAAAAAGATGGCGAGTTATATATTGCATGGTTGACCATCTCCTTGATTACGGATGAACATAAAAATCCTGTGCAATATATGGCAATTCTCAGCGATATTTCACGATTACAGCAAGATATTGAACACGCTCGCTATTTGGCAAATTATGATTCACTAACAGGATTACCAAACCGCTTATTATTCCATGATAATTTAATCCAAGCGCGTGCATGGGCTAATCGGCATCATCGGCTATTTACTTTGTTATTTATTGATATTGATGGTTTTAAACCTGTTAATGATACCTTAGGTCACGCAGTGGGCGATTTGTTGCTGCAACAAATTGCAGAACGGCTTATTGTGTCTGTGCGCGAAACAGATACGATTGCGCGTTTAGGGGGAGATGAATTTACAATGATATTAACGGAACTGCATGACCCATACGATGCAAGCGTGATGGCAAAACGGATTATTACTGCGTTACAACAACCATTTATATTAAATACGCATCAAGTCACCATTTCTGCAAGTATTGGAATTAGCATTTATCCCGATGATGGGCAAGATTTAGAGCAGTTGTTAAAATTTGCGGATAACGCAATGTATGAAGCTAAGAAGGCAGGTAGAGGACGTTATGCGTTTTATAATAAAAATGTAGTCGGGCTAAAAGATTATCTGAATCAGGACTTGAAAAAATATTAATGATTAACAGCATGATAAATGCTTGTGAAGTCGTCTTGCAATCAACCAATGGCAAAAAACAGCAGGGATAGCATAGCGTTAAATAACCTGAGTTCGGGATAAGAAATAGGGAAAAATTAATAAATTTAATTGGTTTATCTCGTTCCCACGCTCCAGCGTGGGAATGCCTACCGCGTCGCTCTAGCGGCGCGTTTGCTTAGGCTGGTTAAACATTGAGGCGGATTTAACTCAATGGTTTTTATCTTAAATAAGTGATTAAAGTCCTCGCCGCTGGAGCGACGCGGTAGGCATTCCCACGCTGGAGCGTGGGAACGAGAATTTCTTATCCCGAACTCAGGTTAAATACCATTATCCATTATTTATCGCTTAGTTATCCTCAAGGCAATAAAAATACCACGATACCCTTATAATGGCTTAATTGTTCTAACCATTGCTCATCTTTCCTATCCCACACCCCTCGCGCCACAATACCAACTTTAAACGGTACACGTAGCTCTGCTAAAGAATGCAGATACGCTTTGTAGTGGGGAATCGTGTGTTTACCTTGATAAGTTTGAAAAATCACCTCATCCACTGTGTCCGCAAGGATTTGTAAAACCGTTGGGGATGCGTTTTGACTCCAATCTAATAACCCCGTAATACTCAATTGATATTGTTGCGGTAATGTTATACGAACTTGTCGCAAAAATTGTTCATATTTATCTAATTGTTTCGTTTGTGCATCAAAATCCAGTTGAATCCCTAGAACAGCGGGCGATTGCGCCTCCCAATAATGGATTTGATTTAAAATACTTTGCCATATCACCGCGTCCCAAGCCAATATTTCTAAACGATAAACTAAGAAGACAGGGGTATTTAGTGGTTTTACCAAAATACCTTGACGTTGAAAATAGCCTTGTTGTTTGTCAGGGCGAATACTGCCTTGCAAAATATACAAGCGTTGTGCCGTTGGGGGAATTTGCGCAGTTTTTATGCCACCCCACACCCAAAATGCTTGATAGTTATGTGGCTGTACAGAATGGGTTAGCGGTGTGGCGGCGGCAATAAAAACGCTACAGCTCAAGAAAAATAAACGGTAATTTCTCATTACCAATAATATTTTTGTTGGATTGCCCAATCGGTCTCTTTATATTTTTGTTTTAATAATTTGAACCAGTTAGCACGTTGGGTTTGTGGAATCTCTTGTCGTCCGCAATGATTGGCTCCGCTGGTTGCAAAGCAGTTAATCGCACGGTATAGCGCGTAGGCTTTAGCTTGGTCGGGGGCTTTGGGATTGTCAATCACGGCTAATGAGTAATCTAAGCGCGTGTAGGTTTTGCCTGCAAAATAATCAGGCATTTCACCTAAATAGTAGGGTTTATCGCCATGCGGTGCAGAGAAATTAACATCATAAAATAGATAGACTTCTGCATAGTTGTAGTAGAAAAATAGGCGGAAAAATTCGCCAACACAATTTAAAGCAACGGCATCATTTTTATTCTGTGCAAGGCGTTGCGCGGTTTTTAACAAAGGTTGGCAGGTGTAGTGGTCATCGTCTGTGGCGAGTGGTTCTCCTGTCCATTGAAAGTTTTGTAATTCTTTGAAATCAGGATAGTCTTTAATGGGGTATTGTTGATAAATACGGGTAAATTCTGCGTAGTTTGCATGAATTAATTGTTTAAATAATAAGGTTTTTAGTGCAATTGCTTTGGTAAGTGCTTCGATATCGGGTGTGTTTAAGATGTCTTCTAATAGTTTGGCAGAGGCGGAACGTTGAATTAACAGATGTTGTAAGCGTTTATCAGTAACAGCAGAATCTTTAGCAAAAATAGATTGTAGCCGTCCAGATTGTTCATAATTAAGTGCTAAAGCAAGTTGTAATTGACGTTGTTGGATAGGGTGTTGGGTATTTTTAAATAAGTCCAGCCAAATTGTTTCTGCTTTTTCCCATTGTTTTGTTTTTTCAAAGGCTAATGCGCGTAATGTCAGGGTGCTAAAAGTAGTCATTGATACAGGGCTGCTAATGGTTTGATTAGTCGTTTTTTGGAGAACAGCCGCATAGTCTTTTTGTACAAAATAGGTATCTGCGAGTAATAAATAAGTATGTAAAGCCCCTAATCCTGCTTGTGTAAACGATGTTTGTTTATCTTGTAAAACGGCAAGCGGGATACTCTCGATGGGTTTTTCCGCATTTGTTCGCATCCGTACTAATACCGCAACGGCATAAAGCAATGGTGCATCCCAATCTAATGAGGTTGATAAAAAAGAGGGTTTAGGGTTTTCAGTATCGGTATAGGGGAAGAATAAGGCGTGTTCAGCTTCGTTAATAAATTCAAAAAGTTGTTCTGTGTAAAGCGATGGTTGCGAATTAATCGCTGTTGCTAAGGTTTTCGCCAACTTGGCTTGGTTATTAGATAACCAATATAAACGTCGGAATAGCCCGCGTGCTGAGTCTGCATAAGCACCTTGTGGATAGTGGGTTAAATATTGGTTTAATTGCGTTTCTACAAAGGATTCATCTGCTTGAGTATCGTTTAAAGCCGTGCGGGCTAACATATACAAGGCAGTTTCTTTTAACCAAGCTTGTTCACTGGTGGATAATTTTTTGAATTCATTGGCGGCATTGGCAAAATCTGAACTATAAAAGTAATTTATCCCTTGTAAATATGTCGCCATTTCTTGGGCAATAGGTGTGTTGACAGGAATTGTTAATGCCGCTGCTGGGGTTGCTTGACAAAGCCCTAATAATTGTAATCGAGTTTTTGCAAGGATTTGTTTTTCTTCTGTTGATATGGATAAGTTATTCAGCGTTGTTAGAAATAATTGAGCAGCAAGGCTGTCATTAGAGATACATTGTGCTTCTTGATAACCTGTCGTTTTTATTAGTTCTTTATCAACACCTAATTGTGTTACCAGTTGTTCTAATGTCAATCCGATAGATTCTACTGGTTTTGCTTCGTTTGTGTCAGATTGGGGTGGGGATTGTGAGTTAAATAAATCTTTGTAATAAAATGGGATTTCATAACGAATATTCTCATTGTCTGTGGTTTCTGCCTTAACAATATCTAGCGGGATTGATTTTAAATCTTCTAAAATTAACATCAGGTTAATACGGGTATCATTGTAGGGATTTAAAAAATCAGTGCCTGCTAATTCATCATTACAACTTAAAAGGTGTTCCGCCTGTAGTGCTACGGTTAGTTGTCCTAAATTATCGTCACAATCTATATCAAAAGAGGCGAAACCAGAGGGGGCGTAAAAAAGCGTAAGAACAATGAGTAAATGAAAATAGCGCATCAGTAAACTCGGTTTAATGAGGGAGTTAGGTGGAGTCATATTTTACCAAAAAAACGAAGAGAGTCATGTCATCGTATTCGTTAAAATATTTTTCCTAAGCCTTTACTTTTGTCTGAATCAGAATTTGCGGAAGTTCCAAATATTGGCAGTATTAAAAGGATAAAAAAATACGACCTTAATTTGAGGGGATAAAAAGCGTTTAAAAATACTTAAGTTTTATTTAATAATGAGTTGCACACAGGTTCCTTGTCCTTTCTCTGATGCAAAAGTTAATTGCCAGCCGTGTGCTTGACAAACTTTAAACGCAAATGGAATGCCTAAGCCTGTACCGAAACGCTTGGTAGAGGGCATGGGAGCAACGAGGGCTTGAGGTTGTGCTTGAGGAATAAAAGGCATTCCGCTCCCTTGGTCTGCAATCGTGCAGTGTAATAGCCCACCTGCTTGTTGATGCAAAGTTAATTGAATGTTCGCGCCTGTTGGTGAGGCTTCTATCGCATTATTTAATAATCCATACAAGGCTTGTTCTACTAAATTGACATCCATGAGTACGGTGCTGGGGGTTGTCAACCCGTTTAATATTATCTGCAATTGCTTGGCTTCTAGCTTTATCTTCAATAATTGCACGGTTGTCGTTAAAACATTTGCCATATTGGCAGGTTGTAAGACAGGCTTTAAAGGATGCAAGTAAGAAACCAGTGATGTTACCCAACGTTCTAAACGGTCAACCGTCGTAATAATGTCATCTCGCGCTTCCAGTGTTTCCGCTTGGTGACATTCCATCATTTGTGCAATGGCGCGGATGCTGGCGAGCGGATTACGAATATTATGTGCAATAACAGGAACTAATGCACCTAAAGCAACTTGGCGTTCTTTTTCTAAGATGGCGGATTGACTGGCTAATAAGGCTTGCATCATTTGATTGATTGCTCGAGCAACGGTTTGGACTTCCTCTACACCATCAACATGAATTAAGGGGTCATACATACCTGCACTGATACGTCGTGCGTCGGCAGTGATTTGTAAAATAGGTAAAACAAAGCGTTGGCGGACAGCACGGCGCGAAATAATCAGCAGTAATATAGCTAACAAAACAGGTAATGGCATGATAAGTAATGTCCAATGTATCCATTGTCGGTTTTGTGCATCTAAGGCTTGCCGTTGAGATTCTAAAAAGCGCAAAAAAGCTGTAAACGCAACATCAAATTTTGCCATAATAGCTTGTGCATTAACCGATTGTCCTTGTGCTAACTGTAAGTAAAACGTGCTAGAGTCCAATAAATTATTTAAGTTATTTTGAATAACCAGATAAGCGGTTTGAAATTGCTGAACCAGTTCTTTTTCAGTGGCTGACGTGGTTGTCTGGCTTAAATGCGCAAATTGTTGGTTAATCAGCACTGGATAATCCTGATAAAAAGTCATAAACGCCGCTGGGCCTTCCAAACGGTTGGTATTATTGACGCTTTCTATCTGCTTAAATAAGGTTTCACGGATTTTGTAAATACTGTGATATAACACATTGATACGTGCAGATTCACTAGATGTTTTCTGCCACCAATAAGCCCAGCTACCGCCTATCGTTCCCGTAACGATAACCAGCAGTAGAAAGGTTGTTTCATAAAGAAATAGTAAGTTTTTGAGGGAGTGGGGGCGACACATCATGCAAATTCTCGACAGACCAACTTGTTCTATAAAAAGTACGTTAGCAATGGTCACGCGACCATTTACAAAAGATAATATGAACACGCTCACCATTCGCCCCGCGCGCCCTGATGACGCACCTATTATGCACGCGCTATTAAAAAAGCTGGCAGATTCTTTAGGGATGGGACACTTGTTTACAGCAACAATTGCCGATATTACCCGCAATGGATTTGGGCATTGTCCGTATTACCACACATTACTTGCAGAATATAGTAATAAAATAATAGGGTTGGTAACTTTTATGAAAAGCTATTCAACGTTTAACGGACAAGCTTATTTATATATAGACAGCTTATATGTAGAAGACAGCGGGCAAAACCTACATGTAGGGCAAAAACTGATTGCCGCAGTTTGCCAAAAAGCCGTAGAAAAACAATATAGTCGCGTTGATTTGCATATCCCTGATTGGAATCCGCATCAAGCCCTTTATGATAATTTGGACATGCAACGCACAGGACATATTCCTTATCAGATTACAGAACAAACGATGCGGGTATTAGCTGAATCTTTATGATTATTTTCGCATTACATCGTTTAACAAACGGTCTAAATCAAAATTTTCAGACTTTAAAAAATAAAGTTAAATCATATCCCCCGTAGCATAAACGGGGGTTAATCGTTCATTAATACTGGCTATTTCGTGAGCTAGGTGTACGTCGGATACGGATGGCAGGTTTTATAGTCATTTGTACAGCAAGCTGTTGTTTATCATCATCAGCCAAGGTAATGGGATAACTATCTGCTTCCTTAGCATTGTGTGCGTTAGGATGCCAAACCTTAATAAGGTATTTGCCCGCAGGTAGTTGGCTAATGGTTGCTTGTCCTTTAGCATCTGTTTGTGCAAACTTATCACTATCAGCAACATAGATATAGCCCAACATCCAATCATGAATATTACAACCCAATGTAACAATCCCCGCTTTATCAAATAAAATCGGTTCTGTTGGTGTGCCTTCATACAAGGGCAATTCAAAGGGTTTAGCGGGTGAGAAAGAATAGACATGATGATGAATATTATCTTTATTCGGGAATTTAATCGGCGTATTAACGGGAACAACGGTAATATGTGGGACAAATTCCTTATTCACTTGGTCAACAATTTCTACAAACGTTGCTGGTTTTGCCAATGCACCCGTTGGAGAAACCGCTTCAACCACTGCGCTTTGAATTGGGTTTCCCGTTTGGTCGGAAACACTAACACTTACCGAAGCGGCTAAACTAACCGTTGATAAACATCCCGTCATAAATAATATAACTAATTGCTTTTTTAACATAAATTACCCCATTTAAAAAGAAACAAAGATACTTAAGCGTAACAGGTTTGATTTATATTCAATCTCATCTGTTGCTGTCGTCAATAGGTATTCATAACCCATGGTCAATGCAGTATTGTCTGTGAGTATCCAGTTAGCTTCTAAGGTAACATCTTGCGTATTCGAATCTAATTTATAAACGACTTTATCATTGCCAAAAGCGTCATCAATCGCCCGTGCAGTTGATGCGTTTAAGAAACGTGCATTCGGTGCGGTTGCCGTCGAGTCAATATCCCCGTTGTGATAGCGATAAGTCGCACTGAGCAGAACATCTTCCGTCAAGGCGTAATCGCCCCCCATAAAAACAGAAAAACGTTGTTGGTCAAATACATCAAACGGCGGACGCGCACTACTGCCTTCCTCACGCGCACGACTGATTTTATAAGCAATACCGCCATGTAATTCCCAATATTCATCTAGCCTTTTATCAAGGCGTGTTTCTGCACGATAAATCCAACTATCTCGAATATCACTACGAAAATCTGCATAATCAATAGATAAGCTCGCACTAACGCGCGGTGTAAGCGCGCCTAAACCGAATTTATGGGTAAATTGTCCCATAATACCTAAACTAAATTGGCTTAAATCAGTTACATCAAACCATTGAGTTGTTTGTAAGTTTGTTTTTAACACAAGACTATTTCCAACACTCGGATGAAAAACTTTTCCTGCACTGACAGACAGTTGCAAGGCAGAATCTCCTCGTATATCAGCATCTTGTTCAGCACGTCCAAGATTATCGTCATAGAGGATGCTTGCATTGGTTTCCACGAAATTACTTGCATAACTACATACAGAAAAAAAACTATATAAACAAGCAATGAAAATCAATAAGTAAGGACGAGCATGAGGCATAATTAACATGATTTTTCCTTTTTCGTGTAGATAAACAGACTAGGATGCAAATAATATTGCTAAGTTAATTATTAGCTGAGGCTAACGACATAAAACTTTCCCGAATCAGGATATTCAGCACTTACGTATAAGGGTTAAAAATCCTGATTCCGATAGTTTTGCAAGGATTATGCGCAACGGATTAATCCAGCCGTTGCTATAACAACTGAGCGGGAACACTTGTCGATGGACGCGTTGTTTTTGATGTTAAAAAAGGACGTAAGATTTTTAGCGTTTGTTCCTCATCTAACTCGCCAATATGACGTGTAATAATATTGCCTTGTGGGTCAATAAAAACGGTAAACGGTAGCGCACCGATGTTATTGCCCAAACTTTTTGACAAATTCACGCCCGCCTCTTCGCCCAACAAAATCGGATAATTCATTTTTAGGCTGGTATTAAACTCAGTAACGGCTTCAGCTTCATCAATCGCAATGCCAACAATTTGTAATCCTTGCTCTGCATAAGTGCGTTGTAAGTGCATGAACATAGGAATTTCTTGAATACACGGCGGACACCAAGTTGCCCAAAAGTTGAGAATGACAACTTTTCCGTCCCATTCACTATTTTTCCGCTGTTTTCCTTGCAAATCAGGTAGGCTAAAATCAGGACGCTGTGTTGCCGTCTCTGCCCGCGCTGTGCGCAATAATAAATTGACGTGGTCATCTTCACTGGTTTCTAGGGACATGTCAGTATTCGCATGGTTTAAGTACTGATAAGATAAATAACCACTCATGCTTGCAATAATGGCGGCCAGTATCAATAAAGATAGAAATTGTTTCATAATGTTTGTTTAAACCGTTCTATATGATTAAAAAATGTGTTTGCAGGTGTAAATCCAACAACACGATAAGCACGTTTTTCTATGCCGTCGGAGCCATAAAAAAGAATCGCAGGGGGGCCAAAAATGCCAAATTGTTTGTATAGGGCTTTATCTTGCGCATCATTTGCAGTGACATCTGCTTGTAATAATACAAAATCTTTAAGACTTTCTTGCACATTTCTATCGGTAAAAGTAAAGGCTTCCATTTCCTTACAAGAAACGCACCAATCTGCATAAAAATCAAACATAACGGGTTTTCCTGCTTGTTTAGCCATTGCAAGGGCTTGATTTAATCCTTCTATGCCTTTAACAGTTTGAAAACTCAAGCCTGATGAGTTTATTGTCGCGGTGGAAGTACTACCGTTTTGTAAGCGTAAAGGATATAAAACGGCTTGTCCGCCTTGGCTGGCGGCTATCATCAATAAAACCCCATACACCAAGAAAATAACGCCAATACCTTTCCATAAACGTCGCCAATGTGACATGCCTGCCTGTAAACTGTCTAAGGCACCCATATAAACAGCAGAGACAATCAGTAAAGTTGCCCATCCCATTAATACAATAAAATCAGCTAATAAACGTTCTAATAACCACCAAGCAGTTGCCAGTAATAACACACCAAATACGTTTTTTATCGCGTCCATCCATAAACCTGCGCGGGGTAATAATTGTCCCGCAGAAGTCCCAATAATTAATAAAGGTATTCCCATCCCTAAACTTAATGAAAATAAAGCTAATCCCCCAAATACCGCATCACCTGTTTGGCTGATATAAATTAAAATGCCCGCTAATGGCGCAGCAACACAAGGACCAACGATAAGTGCGGAAAAAAATCCCATCATAGCAACACCAATCCATGTCCCACCTTGTTGATGATTGCTTAATTCGGTTAATTTGCTTTGTAACGCATTGGGCATTTGTAAGTCGTAAAAGCCAAACATAGAAAACGCAAGCGCGACAAATATCAACGCGAAAACAATT